>NZ_JAFNOU010000019.1:0-1006 GCF_026536125.1 Gilliamella sp. B3783 | reverse complement strand
AATCCATAAACGGGCATACTAAACAGCACCGGACATAACAAAAACACTAACAATAAACGTCGTTTTATAAATAATTTTAATAAGTCTAATTTGGATAAAACGACTAATTTTAACCGCCCAACAAATTGATTAATGAAAAAATAAAATAATAAAGAGGATTTTCTGGCTGGAATAATAACGCTAACGAACGCGCTAAAAAAGTGAATTATTCTATATGTGGCTGGCTGGCTGGCTGGCTGGCTGGCTGGCTGGCTGGCTCCGTAAACAACTGTATTTTAACATATTTTTAATCCTTTTTAAATAATCCATTGTTTTTTTATACTAAATTTTGAACAAATACTGTATGCCAGTCATAATATTGACTTATGGAGTATAAAAAAAACAATCAAACTCATCAATGATAAAATAGTTAATAATTGTAAAGTCTACTTTAATGATGGCTGATAGTAATTTGTAGGTTTGTTGTTTGAACTCAAAAAGGTCGATACATACTGTATACTTATCAAGCTTATTATTTAAATTAAATGATAAAGCTCTAAACCATTTATCACCCCAATTAATTGTGTGAGATCATAAGAATGAAATCGTTTCACATAAATCCAATCTATTAAGAAAATTAATTACCGTCATCGATATAATTAATTTCACGTTGCGCAACTAAATGACTATCGACGTTATCTGTTAAGCATTTTCGAGCGGATACTTCACTTGTAGTAACTACCTCAATAAACTCTATTTTGATTATTATGTAAAGAAAATGATAAACTTGTTGGGGTAACTTTTTTATTTTTTCAAGAATACATATATACTATGGAAATATTGATTGCCAAGTAACGCGTTTTTATGCCTTTATCTACCTTTGTTATTTTACCTCTTCTGCGACTTAACTTTATTTTCGCTTCATTATTTAAGCAAAATTCCGGCATTGCTAGTTTAAATCAAGCTGCTCAACTGTTGAATTAGGCATAATTATGACTCTTGATACCGTACTTTTAGTGTCAACCAT
>NZ_JAFNOU010000018.1:0-1190 GCF_026536125.1 Gilliamella sp. B3783 | reverse complement strand
TAAAATTATTTAATAACTTTAGCAACAACACCCGCACCAACAGTACGGCCACCTTCACGAATCGCAAAACGTAAACCTTCTGCCATCGCAATTGGGTGAATTAATGATACTGTCATTTTGATATTATCGCCTGGCATTACCATTTCTACACCTTCCGGTAACTCGATAGTACCTGTTACGTCAGTTGTACGGAAGTAGAACTGTGGACGGTAACCTTTGAAGAATGGAGTATGACGTCCGCCTTCTTCTTTACTTAAAATATAAACTTCTGATTCAAAGTCTGTATGTGGTGTGATTGAACCTGGTTTAGCTAATACTTGACCACGTTCGATTTCTTCACGTTTAGTACCACGTAGTAATACACCTACGTTTTCACCTGCTCGACCTTCGTCAAGTAATTTACGGAACATTTCAACACCAGTACAAGTTGTTTTTGTAGTCGGTTTGATACCAACGATTTCAACTTCTTCACCTACTTTGATTACACCGCGCTCTACACGACCTGTTACTACTGTACCACGTCCTGAAATTGAGAATACGTCTTCAATTGGTAATAGGAATGGTTTGTCGATATCACGCTCTGGCTCTGGAATGTAGCTGTCTAACGCTTCAGCTAATTCAACAATTTTGTCTTCCCATGCTGCATCGCCTTCTAACGCTTTTAACGCTGAACCACGAATAACTGGTGTGTCATCACCTGGGAAATCGTATTGAGATAGAAGTTCACGTACTTCCATTTCAACTAATTCTAATAATTCTTCATCATCAACCATATCACATTTGTTTAAGAATACGATGATGTAAGGAACACCTACTTGACGTCCTAATAGAATGTGCTCACGAGTTTGTGGCATAGGACCGTCAGTTGCTGCTACTACTAGGATAGCGCCGTCCATTTGTGCCGCACCAGTGATCATGTTTTTAACATAGTCAGCATGGCCCGGACAGTCTACGTGTGCGTAGTGACGAGTTGGTGTATCGTATTCAACGTGTGAAGTATTGATGGTAATACCACGTGCTTTTTCTTCTGGTGCGTTATCGATTTGATCGAATGCACGAGCTTGACCGCCGTATTTTTTAGCAAGTACAGACGTAATTGCAGCAGTTAAAGTTGTTTTACCATGGTCAACGTGGCCGATTGTACCAACGTTAACGTGGGGTTTTGTACGTTCAAATTTTTCTTTAGACAT
>NZ_JAFNOU010000002.1:0-280028 GCF_026536125.1 Gilliamella sp. B3783 | reverse complement strand
TGCCCGATGCCCGATGCCCGATGCCCGATGCCCGATGCCCGATGCCCGATGCCCGATGCCCGATGCCCGATGCCCGATTAAGACCGTATTTTAACATATCTTTACCACTCCTTCCAGCTAATTTCATTAACTTTTTTCAGAAAATACAATATATTAGATTTTATATATAGATATCTAATGCAACTTTTTTGTGCGTGATAATGTCAATAATGCGGTTCAATCGTAAGATAGAATATAAAAATTGTAATGTGTATTTATGTTAATTTTTGTTAATAATCATCAATAGCAACGTTATAAATGCATCTTAAGCCTACAATTTAATGACGAATACCTACTAGTATTAACCATTAACTTAATCAATGAATCTTTTGCATAATTATCATAGTATTTTATGGTTACCGCGATGATTATCCACCAGTGAAAAGGTCATATGCTACCTTAATTTGTTGCGTAATATATTCTAATTAATTGATTATTTTTAAGTGGACGCGTAAGTTATAACTATTTTTGCAACAAAATTGATAAGTATCAGAAAAAGTACAATGTTGCCCACTATTTCTGCGTAAGAAACTCTCTTTATACTATGAATTGCTGATCATAGTATAAAGAAAGATAGACTAAATTATCTGACATTTATACAGCCTTAATCCAGACGTTAGCGTTTAGAGTTCGATGACAAATTTTATAAACCACCTATACGGCGTTAATCATTGTTGGCGCTGCGGCTTTGCTGGGTATTTTTTTATAAACCACCTATACGGCGTTAATCATGTTATGTTGCGCCCAATTCTAATGGTAATTTTTATAAACCACCTATACGGCGTTAATCTAGAACCAGACATACTATAACGCCTGTCTGATAAAAGACAAACTACATTTTTCTTGCTAAAAACCCTTTTTTTGAGCTTGCTTTTAATACATTGATTTTATTTAATTTAAATTTAAGGTAAAAAAAAGGGTTAAACATAACGATTTTTTTGCGTGTTAATTTAGTCAAAAAATACCAAGGATCGGTTCATTTTTATCGGTGATTTCAAGTTAGTTATTGAATTTGTGTATGAGCTTTTTAAAAAGAACAGATATGATCTCAAATCATCTGGATAATAGTTAAAACCGAGAGAGATCTTAATATAACAAAATTAAATATTACTCATATGTTACTGTGAAAATAGTTTTATCACTCTCTAAGTTTAGATAAGGGAATCATCGGATTCCCTTAATTAGACGGCTAACAGCATAATCAACATTACCGAATTAGCTACGTTTACGGTTCATTATAAAAATCAATTAATTAACAAATATTGGCTTTTTTATGATAAAGCCATAATATTAATCAAGTTTTGGATGTTGATCGACTAAATCTTGTCGTTGTTCTTGTAATGATTCAATTTGCTCATCAATATCTTCAACTTTTTGTTCAATTGAATCAAAATGTTCTGTTAGAATTTCGTTTGCTTCAGACTTGTCAGATGCCGCTGGGGTTGCACCTCTTAAAGGTTGGTTAGCAGTTTCATTCATTTTGAAACCAGTGATTAATCCTATTAATGCGACCACCATTAAATAGTAAGCTGGCATATATAAATTACCACTCTCTTCAACAAGCCAAGCGGCAGCAGTTGGTGTCGCACCAGCGATCAGTACCGAGATATTAAATGAAATAGCAAGGGCACTGTAGCGAATACTCGTTGGAAAAATAGCAGGTAAAATTGATGCCATAACACCCGTAAAACAATTAAGCAGTACGGCTAATATTAATAAACCTAAGAAGATAAGACCAATAACATCGCTATTGATCATCGCAAAAGCGGGGTAAGAAAGAACCAGTAATCCTAGACTACCACCAACAATAAAGGGTTTTCGACCAACTTTATCACTAATCAAACCAATCACAGGCTGCACAAATAACATGCCAATCATGATAGCAATAATAATTAAAACACCATGATCGGTAGGATAATTCAGATTATGTGATAAATAACTCGGCATATAAGTGAGTAACATGTAATAAGTGACATTGGTGACAATAACTAAGCCAACACAAACCAATAAGCTTTTCCAATATTTGCTGAAAATTTGTTTAAATGACAGAGTCGTTGAGGTATCACTATCGCTATTTTGCTGACTATTGGTTGAATCTGTATGCTGTTGAAATGCTGGGGTTTCTTCTAATGCATGCCGTAAATAAAGACCGATTATACCTAAGGGTAAAGCAAAGATGAATGGAATGCGCCATCCCCATTGATGAAATCTTGCTTCGCCAAGTAATGTAGAAAGAAGCACAACTAATCCAGCCCCAACTAAAAAGCCGGCAATCGAGCCAAAATCAAGCCAGCTTCCCATAAATCCACGTTTGCGGTCCGGTGAATACTCAGCAACAAAAATAGCAGCCCCTGAATACTCTCCCCCGATAGAAAATCCTTGGGCTAATTTGGCCACTAATAATAAAATGGGCGCAGCTATGCCGATAGAGGCATAAGAAGGAATTAATCCAATACAAAAGGTACTTAAAGACATGATAATAATGGTAACAGAAAGGATTTTTTGTCGACCCAATTTATCACCTAAAACACCAAATACTAATCCGCCTAATGGACGAACTAAAAACGGCACCGAAAAAGTTGCCAAAGCAGCAACAACTTGAATACTCGGTGATGCATCCGGAAAAAATACTTGACCTAAAACATAAGCCAAAAAGCCATAAACGCCAAAATCAAACCATTCCATCGCATTACCGAGTGCTGCTGCAATTATGGCTTTTTTTAACTTACTATCATCGATGATAGTAATATCGTTAATATTTAGAGGCTTACTTGTCGATTTTGATATTTGCTTCATAAAATACACCTATTGAATACTAATAAAATGATATTAAAAATGCAATTAAGCAAAGTGATTAATATCGATTTAATGACCAATTAAACTCAATTTCAAAATATGTATTGACTTAAATGTAGAACAAAATCTTGTAAAGACAAAAGAAGGTACTTGATAATAATTATAAAACGAATATTTTATTGATTACGCTAAAGCTAATTCACTGACAACAACATCCATCTATCTAGTGGAAATTGAAGACTAATTATAACAACATCATTAATTTTTGCAAAATCCACCATAAATCAAATTCGATTTTTAAGCAGTATATTCATCTTACACGCTAATTATTTATCCTGCAGATAATTAACAATTACTCAGCCAAATGATCTCGATCACTGCCATAAAATAAAAAGTGTGCCATGTTCAATGGTGAAATGATAATACTAAAACTGCTACATAAATCACTATTATGGCGTAATGATGTTGTGCTAAGCTAATTAACCAACTAATTATTCTAAATATTTTTAATGCTAACCCGTTGCGATAAATCACAGAATGAAATAATAAAATGGTAAATAATTCACTCATCGCTCTACCATCTTTTAATAAAACTGATGAGTGTTGTCAGTAATCTAAATAAAAGCTTGCTGAGAGAGTTGAGTGATGAATTGAGTTACCATGATCTAATATGCTCACAACGAAAAAGATGGGAAAAATATTAACTAGTGATTAAAGATAATAATAATCATTAGGTTATAATTAAGCAACGTTGAATTTTATCAATTTAAGATGATAATCATCACTGAACCTAGCATCCCAGTAAGTTATCCATTACAATAATCTAACTATAACTGATGAGGTACCCCTATGCGCTGGAGAGACCAAAGAGAGAGTGATAATATTGAAGATCGCCGCTCACAATCAGGAAGTGAATTGGGAACAAGGATCCCAATTAAAGGCAAAGGGAAAATTATTTTATTTTTAGTGGTATTAATTGCTGGCTATTATGGTGTGGATCTAACAAGTTTACTTAATAGTAATTTGATTGATTCAAGTAATACTGAGCAAACAATTACTCAATATAATGACGAAGATCCCGATGCAGCAAAATTTACCTCGGTTATTTTAGCCAGTACCGAGGATTACTGGAGCCAACAGTTTAAGGCTTTAGGTAAAACCTATATTCCCCCCAAATTGGTTCTTTATACCGGCTCAACTCAAACTTCATGCGGAACGGGTCAAACCTTTATGGGACCTTTTTACTGTAGCATAGATAAAACCGTCTATTTAGACACCTCCTTTTATCAAGAAATGAAGCAGCGCCTTGGTGGCGGCGGTGACTTTGCCCAAGGTTATGTCATTGCTCACGAAATAGGTCATCATGTACAAAATTTATTAGGTACGTTTAATAACATTGAGCAGCTCAAACAAACTCAACCAGATATTAGTAGCAACCAGTTATCGGTAAAATTAGAATTACAAGCAGATTGTTATGCCGGTTTATGGGGTAATGCTATGCAAAAACAAAATATTCTTGAAGTGGGTGATATCGAACAAGCCTTAAACACAACACAAGCCATAGGCGATGATCGCTTACAACGGCAAAGTAATGGTTATGTTATGCCTGATAGTTTTACCCACGGCACATCCAAACAACGTTATACTTGGTTTAAAAGAGGATTCGACAGTGGATCTATTAATCAATGTAATACCTTTGATCAATAAGTAAATAGCAAAAGGAAGTGATATGTTTGATAAATTAGTAAACCGCGTCTTATTAGTTAATGATGACGGCATCGATGCTCCCGGCATTAAAATATTAGAAAATGTTGCCCAAAAAATTGCACATGAAGTATGGGTCGTTGCACCAATTATCGATCAGAGTGGGGTTTCGTGTTCAGTTAGTTTAAAAACCCCTTTTCGCGTAACCCAGCGAGATGAAAAAAGATATGCTGTTTATGGCACCCCCGCTGATTGTATGTTATTTGCAATCAAACATTTAATGGTCGATAACTTACCTGATCTGGTTTTATCTGGAATAAATAGTGGTTCTAATGTGGGGTTTGAAACCATTTTGTCTGGAACCGTAGGTGCGGCAATAATGGCAATGACACTTGGTATACCAGCCATGGCTTTTAGTCAAGTGAACACAGAAGACATGCAGCCAACCAATTGGGATTGTGCAACTCATCATGCTCAAGAGGTTATAAAAAAACTCTATACATTAAATGTACCTGACAACATCTGCTTTAATATTAACTTTCCATGTTGCTCGGCCAAAGAAACTAAAGGAATGAGAGTAACCAAACAAGGAGAAAGTGATGCCAGCCAATTAGTCCTAACGCCAACTAAAGATCCTGAAGGACATGATTATTATTGGTTTAGAGCGAAACGTAATCAACAAATATTAGGAAAAGACAAAGAGCTTGATGCAGCTAACAACAATTACATAACCATTACACCTATGGGCTATGAAAGAACTCACTATGCAATTTATGAAAAATTAAAACAACAAATCAATACCGATGAATAAATAGCTATGTCTTCCTAATCTTAGGAAGACGCTCATTTTAATAAGCTATTATTAATGATTTTATTAGTCCTTTTTTACCAATGCACAAAACACTAATGAAATAAAAACCATCGCGAATGCAATCCAATAAATTATTTCGTGCCCATAAGATTCAGAAATGAAACCTTGAATCACGCCGGCTAAAATGATACTGCAAATAATGCCGTTATTAAATAAAGTTGATGCAACGCCCATTCTAGTCGGCAATAAATCTTGAAAATAGATAATACCAATATTAGCCACAATGCCAATAAAAAGGGCGTTAAACAACTGCAAAGCAAATAACGCAAATTGGCTGGTACACAAAATCATCCCAATATAAAATAGCAAACCACAAATTATAGCGATAAAAAATAAATTTCGTTTACCAATGGTAGGGACCAAAAATCCCGCTATCAACATAACTGGAATTTCGATGCCTGCCGCCAAGCCCATTAAATGACCGGGTAAAGATTCATATAAGTGTAATACAGAACTGACATACAATGGCATATCAATGATATACATCATATTGGCGGTCCACATGAATATCGTTGAAAGCAGTAAGAAAACCACATTTCGATTTTTATATATTGGTTGGTTAGCAGCCGCTAAATCAATAGTATTATCTGAATGTGAAATAGGATTTTTTTCCACAGAAGGTAAAAAGATTGCAACAAATAAGATCGCAACCATAAACATGCCTACTGCACATAAATACATCGAGGTAAAACCAAAACTAGTGGCTAAAGTAAAAGACAACGGTGGACCAATCACCCACGCTAAAGAGAGCTGGGCACGAATCAATGAATTAAATGCCACAACATTGCGCCCTGTCTTAACCGCATATTCCCGTGCTAAAGCAAAAATTTGTGGCATGGCTGCGGACGCTAACGCGGCGAAAAAAACACCCAATGTAATGAGAACATAATAGTGACGTGAAAAAGCGAAAATTAAACTATTGGCAACACCCATTAAACAACAAAATATGACAATATTACGTCTATCACCTTTTTTATCTGAATATTTAGCTAATAAAAAGCTACCAATAATACATCCAAATGCATTGATCGAGAAAAAAAGCCCAACTAAACTAGGTTCAACATTAACTTCTTTTGATAAAAATAGACTTAACGTTGGTGACTGTAAGGCTCCTGCAATACCAATAATAAAGGTATTGAATAAAAAAGCCGCAAAAATCACACTTGAACGTCGACGAAGCGAGTAAAAATTAGTCATATATGCTCTCAATCATTGAAATGAGCATGATTATATACTCAAAACTGTTGCTAATGTATAAAAAATCAAACTTTAATCTAGCTACCTAAAATAGATTCTTAGCGTTTTTTCTAATATTTAAGTTAGCTGGTAACACCACATTTTCAATATAATTTTATGAAAAACCTGATTAAGATCGGTCTGATTAAATAAAAAATGATTTATTTTTATTCAATTGAGAGTACAATCAGAATCATCAATAAAATGAGGTAACGTTATGTTATATAATAACAAATCTGAAAATAGTCACCCTATTCATCAAAATGATTGCCATGATGATTGTCAAAATATTGCGCACAACCATGATCATGATTCTCATCATTCACATGAAAATCATCAAGCTATTGACTGCTGCGAAAATCAAAATAGCTGCAAAACTCAAGCCAATGAATATGATGAACCGACAGACGATCCCGAGCGGCAAGGCGAACACATTAAGTTAACTTGGACAATTCAAGGAATGGACTGCGCACATTGTGCTCAAAAAATCGAAAATGGTGTTAAAACGTTACCTAATGTTAGTCAAACAAAAATTATCTTTTCCACAGAAAAACTTATTGTATTTGTACCTCAAAAAAATGAACAGATTGTAAAACTTATCGAAGATAAAGTGACTGAATTAGGCTATACACCCATTTTTGAATCCTCACCAGAACAATCAGTTCAACATCAACATTCAAGTATTTTGAATAAAAAAGAGTTAATCCCATTAGCACTATTAGGGACTTTAATTGTTGTCAGCTATATTTTACTGTTAGTAAATCATCAAGTCGGACAATATGCATTTATTATAACGGCCATTATTGGTTTACTACCGATTCTAAAAGAAGCCATCGTTTTAACACGTAGTGGAACACCATTTGCGATTGAGTCGTTAATGAGTATTTCGGCCATTGGCGCACTTTTTATCGGCGCAGCTGAAGAAGCAACCATGGTCATATTTCTGTTCATGATTGGTGAAATGCTTGAAGGCGTTGCAAGCAATAAAGCTAAAAAAGGCATTTCATCGCTAGTCCAACTTATGCCAGAAGAGACAATCATTATTATTGATGGAAAACGAAAAACAGTCGCAAGTCATACCCTAAAACCGAATGATATTATTGAAATATCATCGGGTGGAAGACTACCGGCTGATGTTATTTTGATTAGCGAACAAGCCAATATTGATGAAAGTGCACTAACCGGAGAATCAATACCCGTCAATTATCTTTGCGGCGATAAAATTTTAGCAGGATCATTGGTCGTCGATAATACCGTACAACTAAAAGTTATTTCTGAAACAGGACAAAATGCCGTTGATCGTATTTTACAATTAATAGAAGATGCTGAAGATCGCAAAGCATCAATCGAACGCTTTATTGACAAATTTAGCCGTTACTATACGCCATCTATCGCCTTATTCGCATTTTTAGTCATATTCATTCCACCATTGATGATGGGCGCCGACTGGTATACTTGGATCTACCGTGGACTTACACTATTGCTTATTGGTTGCCCTTGTGCCTTAGTGATATCAACCCCTGCCGTTATTACCTCGGCCCTTTCTTGTGCGGCTAAACAAGGCGTTTTAATCAAAGGCGGTGCAGCACTTGAACATATTGGATCAGTCAAAACGATTGCTTTTGATAAAACCGGAACCTTAACCCAAGGCAAACCGCAAGTTACAGATATTATTGATGGTGACAAATCTACCAACGATTTACTTGCTATCGCCGCAGCCATCGAAAGTGGTTCGCATCACCCACTGGCGAAAGCCATTGTTGAATATACTCAACAGCTGCAAATTCAATTCAAAGAAGCAGATAACCGTAAAGCGATCGCCGGTGTTGGTATTCAAGGTCAAATTGGTCAAGAACTGATTTATATTGTTTCGCCCAATAAAATGACGACAGTATCAAATGCTATCACTGATCAAAATAAGCAGATCATTAATCAATTAGAAAACGCCGGAAAAACGGTAGTTGCTGTAGTCACAAGTGATAAATTATTAGGTATTATTGCTTTACAAGATGTGTTACGTAATGATGCCATTTCTGCAATTAATGAATTACAACAATTGGGGTTAAAAACCTTAATGCTCACCGGTGATAATCAACGAGCAGCTAAAGCCATTGCAGGACAACTTAATATGGATTACTTAGCAGAATTATTACCTGCCGACAAATTAACTGAAATTGAAAAAATTGGTCAAGATTCTGCAATTGCCATGGTGGGAGACGGTATCAACGATTCACCAGCAATGAAGGCGGCAACAGTTGGCATTGCAATGGGCAGTGGCAGTGATGTTGCACTTGAAACGGCAGATGCAGCATTAACCAAAAATAGTTTATTAAGCTTACCTAAATTAATTCGCTTAACGCGTTTTGCTAACAAAAATATTAAACAAAATATTACCATTGCATTGGGTATAAAACTGATATTTTTGGTAACAAGTTTACTGGGTTATACAGGGCTTTGGTTAGCGGTATTAGCTGATTCAGGTACGACGGCAATTGTGACCGCTAATGCATTGCGAGTGTTAAGATTTAAAAAATAAGGATTAGGATTTAATTCTTAATCACATTAATTAAAAACCTATTGACTTAGATGCAATAGGTTTTAATTTTGTATTACATTTCATCACTTCTTAGCGATATTTCGCCGCCGATGTAAGTCATGATTTTGCCATCTTGTTCAAGTTTTAATGCCCCTTGATCAGTAATTCCTTTAGCAATACCGCGTATAATATTGTCACCGATCAATAATTTTACTGGACGGTTAGCAAAATTGTCGAGCCGATCCCAATCTTTTATAAACGGCGCTAACCCTTGCTGCTCAAACTGAATCAATTTAGTTTTTAACGTTTTCGCAATTTGAGCAACCAATAAATTACGATCAAAATTACCTAAATTAGCCCATTTTTGATTAACAATGTTAGCATCGGGATTGGTCATATTTAAATTAACACCCACACCAATAACCACATGCGCACTATCGCCGGTTTTACTCGCAAGCTCAACTAAAATGCCTGCTAATTTTTGATCTTTAAGATAAAGATCGTTTGGCCACTTTACTCTCACATCTTGCCCAGATATTGATCTTAATGTATCGGCAATAACAATCCCAACAACTAAACTTAATCCCATAGCAGCAGCAATACCTTGCTCCAATCTCCAATACATTGAAAAATAGAGATTTGTTCCAAAAGGCGCAAACCATTTACGCCCCCGCCGCCCTCTTGCTTGAGTTTGAAATTCAGCGGCACAACCATCACCTGATTTTAACGTTGTAATACGATCAAGGAGGTATTGATTAGTTGAATCAATGATAGGTAAAACTTCAACAGCACTATCTGCTCCATAATACTTATCGATTTTCTCTTTTTTCAAAAGTTCGATAGGTGCAGCCAAGCAATAACCTTTTCCTTGAACAGAAAATAGCTCAATTCCCCATTCGCGCAGAATTTTAATATATTTGTTAATCCCTGCTCGGGTGATACCAAAATACGAAGCTAATTCTTCTCCCGAATGAAACTCACCATCAGCTAATATTTCGATCAATTTAAGCGGATTTTGGTTATTACGCATTAGTGCCTCGCTTGATTAATAATAAAATAAAAAAATAGATTGAAACTACTGTAAAACTCACAAATAGATAACTATTACTTGTTTTATCCATAATAAATGCTATTACAGCAGGTGCAACAAGACTACCTAACGTATTGGTCAATAGCATAGCTTGATTCATAGCAACAATGTCTTGCTTTCTTACACACGAGCAAGCCCATGCCATTGAAATCGGGTAAATGGTATAAATTGTTGCACCTAATAAAATAATGGCAACAATATCAAATAAATTAAATACCAACATTAGGCAAGCTATTATCATTAGAAACGATTCAACCAGTAAAACAAGACGACGACCATATTTATCAGCACACCAGTTAGCCGGCATTTGTGCAACAACGCCAGATAAAATAAGAAGAATCATCCAATTGGCAACTTCATTATCACTGTAACCTAAATGGGAATAATAAGCTGGCATCAGTGAATATAAAGAACCAATTAACATACCGGCAATAACGCACCCCACTAACCCGAGTCGAGAGGGTTTATTTACAATCATAGGTACAATATTAAAACTACTGTTTTTTCGTTTAGGCAGTTTATAGTGGGTCAGTAATATAAATAAACTCGCTAGTCCCATCAAGACTGCCACTACAAGGCCAAAATACAGCACATTTTGTGGAAAATACTGTAATAGTGCTTGCCCTAAAACGGTGCCTAAATAGTAGGTTGTTAAATAAACCGCTAGCATTTTACCCCGTGTTCTAACGGTGCCTGTGACAAGTATACAACTTTCAATAACCACCCAAGTTACAGCACAAGCAATACCAATTAAAAATCGCCAAATTGCCCAGCTATAAAAATCTATTGAAAAACTCAAACCTATGGTTGCAATGGCAAAAATAATACAACTATAGGTATAGGTATACCTAGCGTTAAATCGGTTAATAAACCAATTCGCCATAATCGTCCCAATTAAGTTGCCAGTAAAATAACTTGAGCCCACTAAGCCGATTTGACCAAGTGAAAACTGGTGCCCAACTAACCACAGCGGCACTTGTGTATTTAACGCCGACAACGAAATAGTCACAAATAACAAACTTGTTAATAAAATAGGAAAAGAATAAGAGTGTTTCATGAATAATTAATTATAAAAATTTATCTACATTAATTTCACCAGTACGGCCAATAAAACGAATTTCAGGTGATAAAGTCACTGAAAATTTTTCCAATACTGCATTTTTGACATAACGCGCCAACGCCACAACATCTTGCGCTGTTGCATTATTTTTATTGACCAATACTAATGCCTGTTGTTGATGTACTGCTGCTCCACCAATTTGAAAACCTTTAAGACCACATTGATCGATTAACCATCCAGCGGCTAATTTGACTTGATTGTCAACTTGTGGATATATAGGCATTGCTGGGTAAATTTCAAGTAATTTATCGGCAACAATTTTATCGACAACGGGATTTTTAAAAAAGCTTCCACCATTACCTAAAATTTTAGGATCGGGTAATTTACTGCGTCGAATCTCACAAACTTTATCAAAAATTATTTTGGAGGTGACCGTTTGGGGATCAAAGTTTTTTAATTCACCATACGTTAATACTGGTTGCCACTGTTTTGATAATCTAATGCCTACATATATAACAGCATAGCCATTGCTATAACGGCGCTTAAAAATACTTTCACGATATCCATATTGACCATCAGTAACAGTAATAATTTTACCTGTCGCAAGTTCAAGTAACTGCACATAATCAGCCACTTTTTGAAACTCAATGCCATAAGCACCAATATTTTGGATTGGCGCCGATCCAACACACCCAGGAATTAACGCAAGATTTTCTAATCCTGCTAACTGTTTTTCTACTGTCGTTGACACCAAATCATGCCAGATTTCACCAGCGCCAACGTTTAAAAGCCAAGACTCTTGTGTTTCAGTAATCGTGATGCCTTTAATACGATTGACAACCACAATACCGTCATAATCAGCGGTAAACAGTGTATTGCTCCCTTCACCGATGATCATAATGGGCTGATTTTCTTGATTTTGATCCCAAACTTGTTGTAATTGCTCAACGGTTGAAACGGTAACGACACTTCGAGCATAAACCGTCAGCCCAAAGGTATTTGGAATTTTTTGTTTCATCACTCACTACCTTTAATCTCTTTATAGAGATGTGCTAATTAAAATTAACCTGCATCATAATTGAATTAAGAGCGTTTTTATTATTTGATTAATTAACTTTAAGATTTTTAGTCTATATACGCTTTTTATTCGAAATAAGCTCAGCATTTAAATATCGGCAAAGCATTGTGTAATGCATTATATTTTGCATAAAAATGATTATTTTACCACAACGATAAATGATGTTTTATTAATTATTCAAACACTGATAAATAAGCGAATTAAAGTAAAATACATTCAATAGGTTATAGTGCATTTAAAACGCGTTGTGCTAAGTTACCTGTCGACTAAAAAAATAAGAATAACTGACCAATTTTGAATAAATAATCGACTAAACTGATGGTTTGATCTTTTTTGTTTTCATTTATCATGTATCATAACGAGCTAGCGATCTTTTTATAAATCGTAGTAAAATTCTAGCTTGAACGATTGAAACATAGCTATAATGATTTAAATCATATTTATATACTTAATAAATGAGCACATGATCACGGTTTTAGGGACTGTTATTCCTTATATTGTAGTGAAGTTAAGTTTATTAGAAGTCAGAGGAAATTATGAAAAGAGTTTTTATTATGATCCTTGATTCCTTCGGAATCGGCGGTGCAGAGGATGCAAAAAAATACGGGGATGAAGGTGCTAATACACTAGGTCATATTGCCGAAGCTTGTGCATTAGGTAAAGCAGATCACGGTCGCAAAGGTCCACTAAAATTACCAAACTTAGCTAAACTAGGGTTAATTGAAGCTGCATACGAATCATCGGGAAGTTATCCGAAAGGCATGAAGACTGAAGGTAACATCATTGGTGCTTATGGTTATGCTAGCGAAATTTCTTCCGGTAAAGATACCCCGTCAGGACATTGGGAAATTGCCGGTGTGCCTGTATTATTTGATTGGGGCTATTTTACTAACACCACAAATAGTTTCCCCCAAGAATTGTTAGATAAAATTGTTGCACGTGCTAAACTCCCAGGTTATTTGGGTAATTGTCACTCATCAGGTACGGTCATTCTTGATGAACTAGGTGAAAAGCACATGGCTAGCGGAAAACCAATTTTTTATACCTCAGCTGATTCAGTCTTTCAAATAGCTTGTCATGAAGAGACCTTTGGTTTAGATAGACTTTATGAAATATGTGAAATCGCACGTGATGAACTTAATAAAGGTGATTACAACATTGGGCGTGTTATAGCTCGCCCATTTATTGGTAAAAAAGCGGGTGAATTTGTTCGCACAGGTAACCGCCATGACTTAGCCGTTGAACCACCATCACCAACAATGATCAAAAAACTGGTTGATGAAAAACAGGGTACTGTAGTATCCATCGGTAAAATTGCCGATATTTATGCAGAGGTTGGCATCACTAAAAAAGTTAAAGCAACAGGCATTGAAGCATTATTTAATGCATCGTTAGAAGAGATCAAACAAGCCAAAGATAACACTATCGTGTTTACAAACTTTGTTGACTTCGATTCGTCATACGGTCATCGCCGAGATATTGCTGGTTACGCCGCAGCACTTGAATATTTTGATAGTCGACTACCTGAAATGCTAGCTTTAATTCAACCGGGAGACCTACTTATTATTAGTGCCGACCATGGTTGCGATCCAACTTGGGCAGGAACAGATCATACTCGTGAGCACATACCTGTTTTAGTGTATGGTGATAGTGTTCCAGTTGGTTCATTAGGTCATCGTAAAACCTTTGCAGACATCGGGCAAAGTGTTGCGGACTATTTTGATTTATCACCAATGGATTATGGTCAATCATTTATTAAAAAGTAACCATTTTATTTAAAGTAGGACAATTTTTTAGAAAAAGATATTCAGGAGATTTTGATGTCTACCCCACATATAAATGCTGATGATAATGCTTTTGCCGAAACAGTTTTAATGCCAGGCGATCCGCTTCGAGCAAAATTCATTGCAGAAACATTTTTAGAAAATGCAAAAGAAGTGACGAATGTCAGATCTATGCTAGGCTTTACCGGCGACTATAAAGGTAAAAAAGTTTCGGTTATGGGGCATGGAATGGGTATTCCATCATGTTCAATTTACGCAACAGAACTCATTAAGTTTTATGGTGTAAAAAATATTATCCGAATCGGTTCATGCGGTGCAATTAGCCCTAATGTGAATGTTGGTGATGTCATTGTAGGGATGGGAGCGTGTACTGATTCAAAAGTAAATCGTCAACGTTTTAAAGACAATGATTTTGCAGCCATTGCTGATTTCGATCTGACTTGTCATGCGGTTAATGCAGCAAAAAAATTAGGTGTCAATGTTAAAATTGGCAACTTATTTTCAGCAGATTTATTTTACAGCGTTGATGCTGAAATGTTTGATGTAATGGAAAAATACAACATTTTAGGTGTTGAAATGGAAGCGGCAGGTATTTACGGTGTCGCAGCTGAATATGGCGCCAAAGCCTTAGCTATTTGTACTGTATCAGATCATATTCGTAAAGGTGAAGCTATGTCGGCAGAACAACGACAGCTCGGCTTTAAAGAGATGATCACTGTTGCTTTAGAGTCGGTATTACTGAATTCAAATTAAATTAATGGCAGAATTTCTGCCATTTTTTTTGATCAATAATTTATGTAATAAACAGTGTTGGCATTGAAATAACTCAGTAACATTTCATTACTAACCTGTTTTAAGTTACCAAACTGCATAAGTTAATTGTCTGAAAGTTGAATACTTATCAGACGTAATAGTTAAAATTTGTTCATTAGTTTTAACAATAGGGTATAAAAGATCTCGCTTAATAAGGAATCGAAATGAATATCAAGGTACAACTTAAAGTCATATTTTTCTTACAATTCTTCATCTGGGGTAGTTGGCTTATTACTCTGGGTTCTTATATGATGGAGACACTAAAATTTAGTGGCACAACTGTAGGTTCAGTCTACGGCACAATGGGGATCGCTTCTCTATTTATGCCGGGCTTACTTGGTGTAGTAGCAGACAGATGGATACCGGCTAATCGCCTATTTATGCTTTGTCATTTAATTGGCGCAATTACACTATTTATTGCCGCATCAATCACATCTCCATTTATGATGGTGGCAGTCATGCTAATTCATTGCCTAGCGTTTATGCCTACAATAGCAATCTCAAACTCAATTTCGTACTCTTGTTTAGAATCAAAAAACCTTGATGTTATCAGCCAATTTCCTAGTATCCGAATCTTCGGCACCATTGGTTTTATTGTGGCAATGTGGTTAGTGAGTTTTTTAAAATTAGAACTGAGCAACATGCAACTTTATATAGCAGCAGCAAGTTCTATCTTACTTAGCCTGTATTCACTAAGCTTACCTGTCAGCGCAACAACTAAAAATGACAGTCAAGAAAAATCCTTGGTCAGTTCGTTAGGATTAGATGCATTTGTACTATTTAAACAACCAAGAATGGCAATATTTTTCATATTTGCTGTATTACTCGGTGGTATTTTACAAATCACCAATACGTTTGGTAACCCTTTCTTACGTTCATTTGCCGAGATTCCACAATATTCCGATAGCTTAGTGGTGCAATACCCATCAGTATTACTTTCCATTTCGCAAATTTCAGAAGTTGTATTTATCCTATTTGTCCCATTTTTTATGAAACGTTTAGGTATTAAATATGTCATGTTAATTAGTATGTTGGCATGGGTATTACGCTTTGGCTTATTTGCCTATGGTGATCCTTCTCCAGTTGGTTTTGTACTATTGCTATTATCAATGATTGTTTATGGTTGTGCATTTGATTTTTATAATATTTCAGGATCAATGTATGTTGAAAAATCAGTTTCACCAGCGATTCGTAATAGTGCACAAGGTCTATTTATGATTATGACTAATGGTCTTGGTGCTTATTTAGGTTCAACTATCAGCGGCATTGTTGTTGATCATTACACGACTGCTGGCATTATTGATTGGCGTACCATTTGGCTTATTTTTGCTGGTTACTCATTAATTCTTGCTATTATCTTTTTACTGATATTTAAAAACGATACAAGTAAATTAACCACAGCTAAAACAGTAAGTTAAATTACTATACCAACAATTAAGTTATCATTTTGTTAATGATTAATGGTAATACCTAGTAGAAATACTAAATATTACCTTTATTCAATTAAAAAACAGCTTAATGATAACTTGATTGTGAAAATTCTATTTACACTATATTAAGGCAACAAATCAATTCGTTGCCTGTTTATGACTCATAAATGGTTAGCCACCTCACAAAATTACTAAGAAGTCACATAAAATGTATGGAAATGTTGATCCTTATCAAGGTAGAATAAAGCAAACAATGTAGATAACTTAAGATTCACGAAAATGTTTTAAAAAACTGATTAATCATGATTCCAGCGCTCAATACGCTTAGTTAACAAGATAAAAGACTCGATGAATAAGCTAATAGTTCCAAAAGTAATATTACATGAACACGTAGAAGGTAGCATAACGCCTTTAATGGCTAAAACGTTAGCCGATAAAAATCATATGCCATTTTCCCCATCATTATGTTATTCATCTGGCGAATATGATAAAGATGCTTACCCTTACGGACGATACCGCTATGACGAAACTGATTTTGTTCAGTTTATTCAGACTTATGATACTGTTTCCAATTTTGTAAAAACGCCCGAAGATTATTACCTGATTACCTATGATTTTTTGTATCGAAACGCCAAACAGGGATTAATTTATTGCGAACTCTTTCTTTCGCCTTATCATATCTGCGCAACAGAAAGTGAGGGTGAAATCATTTGGGATCAAGATAAATTTCATCAAACATTACAACAAATGGATAACGCCATTATTGATGTACAAAAACAATTTAATATCACGGTAAGATACCATGTTATTGGTGTAAGACATCTTGGCGCTAAACTAGTTTACGATACGTTGCGATTTATTGAAAGGAATCCTCATCCATTTATCACCGGATTTAATATTGCTGGTAATGAAAAGTCAGGGCATTTTGATGATTTTGAAAAAGCTCATCAGCTCGCATCAAAATTAAACTTAAAAAAATCTTATCACGCTGGCGAAATTGAATCGGCTGAAAGTATCATTAATGCACTTAAACATGGAGCTAGCCGCATTGGGCACGGTATTCGCGCCATTGAAGATCAAAATTTAATTCATCAATTAGTGACTCAAAACGTCACGTTAGAAATAGCACTAACCAGTAATCGTATTTTAGTCAATGAATTACAAGGTGACCTTCACAATCACCCAATACGACAACTGTACGAAAATGGCGTTCGTATAACCCTTAATACCGATGATGCCGGCATTTTTGGTACAGATATTGAGAAGGAATATCAACTTGCCCAATCAATGTTTCATTTTTCAAGATTAGAATTACTCGATATCACCCTGTGTGGTATTGATGCCGCTTTTATTGAAGATTCAATCAAAACACAATTAACTGATTATGTTTTGTCATGCTTTACACTAGCCGATAAACAGGACCTGAAACAGGCCATTGCGGGTACAAACTATCATCCTGCAATTGTTGCAAGATTTACTCAGTACCAAAAATTATTATTCAAAACAAGTTAATGGATAACAAAGCCAGAGCAATAGGAGATCTACATGAAACAATACAAAATCACATTACCCCTTTTAACTCTATTAATTTCTGGCTCACTACAAGCAGCAACAGTTGATTTAAGAATTATCGAAACAAGTGATCTTCACGGCAATATGATGAATTATGATTACTTTAAAGATCAATATATTGATACTTTTGGGTTAGTAAAAACCGCTAACTTAATTCATCAAGCAAGACAAGAAGTCAAAAATAGCGTTTTGGTTGACAATGGTGACCTTATTCAAGGTAGCCCAATGGCCGATTATGCTAAAAATAAAGGGCTCAAACACGGTGAAATCCATCCAGTATATAAAGCATTAAACACCCTTAATTACACAGTTGGTAATATCGGCAATCACGAGTTTAATTTTGGTTTAGACTTTTTACAAAAAAGCTTATCGGGTGCTAAATTTCCTTATGTTAATGCTAATGTATATGATGCAAAAACCAATAAGCCTTTTTTCAAACCCTACATTATTGTTGATACCCCAGTAATGGATACTGATGGGCATAAACATACAATCAAAATTGGTTATATCGGCTTTGTCCCACCGCAAATCATGCAATGGGACAAACTAAATTTAGAAGGTAAAGTGGTTGTAAAAGATATTACCGAAACGGCTAAACACTTTGTGCCAGAGATGAAACAGCAAGGTGCAAAAGTGATTATAGCTATTGCACATTCTGGTGTATCAGCAGACCCGTATAAAGCCTTAGCCGAAAATTCTGTTTATTATTTAAGTCAAGTCGATGGTATCAATGCTATTATGTTTGGTCATTCGCATGGTGTTTTCCCGAGTGACGATTTTAAATCCTTACCTAATACCGATATTAAAACAGGCAATATCAATCATGTTCCTGCGGTCATGCCAGGCCAATGGGGTAGCCATTTAGGCATTGTTGATTTAGTACTCGATGGCAATAAGGATCATTGGCAAGTCACTTCAGGAAAATCCGAAGCTAGACCAATTTATGACATCAAAAATAAAAAAGCACTGGTTGAGGCCGACCAAAATATTGCTAACGTATTGAAACAAGATCACCAAGCTACCCGTGAATTTGTCAGCAAACCAATTGGTAAAGTATCAACCGATATCAATAGTTATTTAGCATTGGTGGAAGATACCCCCGCTTTACAAATCATTAGTGATGCACAAATAGCTTACGTAAAACAGTTTGTTCAAGGCGATCCTGATCTGGATGGATTACCTATTTTATCAGCAATTGCACCCTTTAAAGCCGGTGGTCGAAAAAATGATCCTTCAGCTTATGTGGATGTAAAACAAGGTGATCTCACGTTTAGAAACGCAGCCGATATTTACTTGTATCCAAATATCTTATCTGCGGTAAAAATTACAGGTCAAGATGTCAAAGAGTGGCTGGAATGTTCAGCAGGAGTCTATAATCAAATTGACATACAGTCTGATAAACCGCAATACTTAATCAATTGGGAGCACTTTAGAACTTATAATTTTGATACCATTGATGGTGTGGATTATCAAATAGATGTAACACAACCCGCACGTTACGATGGCAATTGCCAATTGATCAACGCCAATGCTGAACGTATTAAAAATCTCACTTATCAGCAAAAACCAATCGATGTTAAACAGCCATTTTTAATAGCAACTAATAATTATCGAGCTTATACCGGTAATTTTCCTGGCACGGGCGGTAAAAATGTTAAATTCAATTCGCCTGATGATTTGAGAGTCATTCTTTCGGCATATATTACAAATACCACAAAAGAAAAAGGCGTGGTAAATGTTAACGCCGATAATAATTGGCAAATAGCGCCAATATCGAGTCAAACCAAATTAGATATCCGCTTTGAGTCTTCACCAAGTAACGAAGCAAAAGCGTATATTGAACACAATTCGCTTTATCCAATAAAATTTATCGATAAAGACAATTTAGGCTTTGGTGTATATCAACTAGACCTACAATCACCGGCAAAAAATCAATCCCAAATAACTAGTACAATTGAAACTAAAAAGGACTAACACCATGAAAATTGAAAAATTGATTGAACTTGCTAAAACTGCCCGTTCAAAAGCCTATGTTCCTTATTCTAAATTTCAGGTGGGTGCAGTACTTATCACCGAAGATGACGAAGCGATTTTAGGTTGTAATGTTGAAAACGCCTCTTATGGATTAGCTAACTGCGCAGAACGCACCGCCATTTTTAAGGCCGTGTCGGAAGGTAAACGAAAATTTAAAAAATTAGTGGTTATTGGTGATACAGATGGCCCTATTTCACCTTGTGGTGCTTGCCGCCAAGTGATTAGCGAATTTTGTGCTAAAGATATGCCCGTTATATTAACTAATATGCAGGGAAAAATTCAAGAAACCACAGTAGGTGAATTATTACCTTGGTCTTTTTCACCGAGTGATTTAGATTAAATCTTATTTAGTGAATAAGATTGATAATAAAATAATTTTAATAACCTAGCTATTATTAAAGTTATGTTAATTATGTCGACACTATTCGACAAATATAAAGTGACTCACTTTATATAAATTTAAACATACTAACTTAATTTATTGATATTAAGAGAGAAATTTAATGAGATTTGTAGATATTATTGAAAAAAAGCGTGACGGTCATCCCCTTACAACCGAAGAAATCCAATTTTTTATCACCAACTATACTAATGGCACCATTCCTGACTATCAAGTTAGTGCACTATTAATGGCGATCTATTTTCAAGGAATGACATCAAAAGAGTGTGCCGATTTAACTAGCGCAATGATGCACTCAGGTGATACGGTTGATCTATCCTCGATTAAAGGTATAAAAGTCGACAAACACTCAACTGGCGGTGTGGGTGACACGACAACTTTAGTTTTAGCACCTTTAGTTGCGGCATTAGATATCCCTGTTGCCAAAATGTCAGGACGTGGCCTTGGTCACACAGGTGGAACCAATGACAAATTCGAATCCATTCCAGGATTTAAAATTGAATTAGGTAAGCAAGAATTCATTGATCAAGTTAATGAAAAAGGCGTTGCGGTAATTGGGCAATCAGGCAACCTAACACCAGCAGATAAAAAATTGTATTCACTACGCGATGTAACAGGAACAGTCGGTTCTATTCCGTTGATTGCTAGTTCCATTATGAGTAAAAAACTAGCCGCCGGCGCCGATGCCATTGTGCTTGATGTCAAAACCGGTGATGGTGCATTAATGAAAACCATGGAAGACTCTGAAAAACTAGCACACGAAATGGTGAATATTGGTAATCAGATTGGGCGTAGAACCATGGCGATTATCTCGGATATGTCACAGCCACTAGGTTTTGCTATTGGTAATGCCCTTGAAGTCAAAGAAGCCATTGATACCTTAAAAGGTCATGGTCCAGCTGATTTAACCGAACTGGTCTTAACGCTTGGTAGCCAAATGGTTGTGCTTGCTAATAAAGCTAAAACATTAGAAGAAGCACGAGAAAAACTGCAAGAGGTCATCAAAAATGGCAAAGCTATCCAAAAATTCAAAGATTTGATTGAAGCACAAGGCGGCGATAGCTCGGTTGTTGATCACCCAGAAAAACTCGCTAGCGCGCCTTATCAAATCGCCCTACCAGCATTAAAATCGGGTTATGTTTCAAGAATTATTGCAGATCAAATTGGGATTATTGCTATGCAATTAGGCGCAGGTCGTGCAACTAAAGAGGATATTATCGATCCAGCTGTAGGCATTGTATTACATAAAAAAGTAGGCGATAAAGTCACCGAAGGTGAAGCGCTACTCACTATTCATGCTAATACAGACAAGTTAGATGCCATTAAGCAAAAGCTTTATGACAATATCACTATTAGTGATAGTGCTAAGCAACCTCAGCTTATTTTTAAAGTAATAACTGAATAGGCGTTTTGCATTAGGATTTAGGAGACACCATGAAGTATTTAAAATTAAATAAAAAACTATCACTGCTGATTATTTTAGGCTTATTTTCGGTTAATGCAATTGCTGTTGTGGCAACTAAACAGCCAATTGGACCTAACTGGGAAAAAAATAAAACTTATCAATTTACTATTTTACATACCAACGATCATCATGGCCGATTTTGGCAAAATGATATTGGCGAATATGGACTTGCAGCCCAAAAAACGGTGGTGGATGAAATTCGTAAAGAAGTAGCAGATAAAGGGGGTAAATTACTGCTACTATCTGGTGGTGATATTAATACAGGTGTTCCTGAATCTGATGTACTACAAGCTAAGCCCGATTTTATTGGTATGAACGAGATTGGTTACGATGCAATGGCTGTTGGTAATCATGAATTTGATCACCCGCTAACGATTATTCGTGAACAGCAAAAACTAGCGCACTTCCCTTTTCTATCTGCCAATACTTATTTTAAAGATACTGATAACCGAGTCTTTGACGCCTATAAAATGTTTGATTTGAACGGCATTAAAATAGCCGTTTTTGGCTTAACAACTGACGATACTATCACGCTTGCTTCACCTAAGAATACCGATGGTATCGAATTTCGTAAAACATTACCCGAAGCGCAAAAAGTTATTTCTCAAATAAAGCAAACTGAACGCCCCGATATGATAATAGCCGTCACACACATGGGGCATTACGAAAATGGTGAACATGGTTCAATGGCGCCCGGCGATGTTGAATTAGCCAGAGGTTTACCAACCGGTGAATTGAATATGATTGTCGGTGGGCACTCTCAAAACCCTGTTTGCATGGCAAGCCCTAATAAACGTATTACTGAGTATGTACCCGGCACGCCTTGTGCACCAGATCAACAAAATGGTACTTGGATTGTTCAAGCTCATGAATGGGGCAAATACGTTGGTCGTGCGGATTTTATCTTTTTAAATGGCAAAATAACCTTACAAAATTACCAACTGATTCCAATCAATCTTAAAAAAGAAGTGGATAATGGTAATGATACTAAACGACTTGAATATTACACTAAAGAGATACCACAAGATAAAAAATTATTAGAAACCTTACAACCTTATCAAGAACAAGGTAAACAACAATTATTGATTAAAACAGGTGAGCTCACCGGCCGATTAGAAGGTGACCGTAGTGTAGTGAGATATCAACAAAGTAATATGGGACAACTCTTATTAAGTGCATTTATTGAAAAAACCAATGCTGATATCGGCATCATGTCTGGTGGTATGATTCGTGACTCACTCATTGAAGGCGATATTACTTATCGTGATATTTTAAAAGTTGAACCATTTGGCAATAGCGTTGTTTATTTTGAATTAACCGGCAAACAATTACTTGATTATTTGAAAGTCGCATTAAGTAAAAAACCGGGTTCAGGTGGCTTTACTCATTTAAAAAATATTAGTTTAACGCGTACTGGGGACAGTATCGATAATGTAAAAATTAAAGATGAACCCATTGATTTACAAAAAACTTATCGAATTACCACACTTGACTTTTTAGCTGCGGGTGGGG
Source organism: Gilliamella sp. B3783 (assembly GCF_026536125.1). NCBI lineage: Bacteria > Pseudomonadati > Pseudomonadota > Gammaproteobacteria > Orbales > Orbaceae > Gilliamella > Gilliamella sp. B3783. The sequence goes on along the minus strand of NZ_JAFNOU010000002.1, from coordinate 256,608 downwards.
ATGGCTATCCGATAACCAATACCTTACCAACTTATGTTGATACTGGATATCGAGATGCCGACGCAGTAAAACAATATTTTGAGGCACATTCGCCTATTAATGCATCCGATTATGAGCCTAAACCATTCATTACGGATAAATAAACAAGAATTGATACGATGAAAATTTTGTTGTTAAGTTTAGTAAAAAATCATTAAGCATAAAAATATTAATATTTTTAACTAGTTAGCAACAAAATTTAATATTAACCTAAGTTTGCTCTACTTAATGTAAGTATCGAGGTAATAATGGACATGACTGAATTTCAACAAAATTGTTATAACATAGTGACAGATCCCAATTTGTCGCCAAAACAAAAATCTAACTTACTCGCTTTAGCTGCCGAAAATAATTTACCTTATGTTGACTTGGATAGTGAGACTAAGCAAGCTTTAGAAGAGCGTGTAATTTGTGATATGTATGAAGGTCATGCCCCTTACAAGCCGCGATATGTATTACCTGATTATGCAAAATTTCTTAAGCAAGGATCAGACTATCTAGAACTTGAGCCGGCAAAAAGTTTTGATGATGCATTAAATATGCTGACAATTGCTTATCATCATGTTCCATCTGTCACCGGCATGCCCGTTTATTTAGGTTGTTTAGACCAAGTGCTCCTTCCTTATGTTGGTAATTTAACACAAGCCGATCTTTACCCGCGATTAAAACGTTTTTGGATTATGCTTGATCGCAATTTACCTGATGCGTTTATGCATGCCAACATTGGGCCGACCGACAATGTTATTAGTCGAACAATTTTACGCGTCGATCGCGAACTTAAACAAGTTGCCCCTAATTTAACGTTTATTTATGACGAAAGTATCACACCCGAATCTTTACTAAATACCGCCATTGAAAATATTTGCCAAACAGCCAAACCACATATTGCCAATAATATGATGATAAAAAACGATTTTGATGAAGAAGGCTATGGGGTGGTAAGCTGTTATAATTCGTTACCCGTTGCCGGAGGTGGCAGTACCCTTTCAAGAATTAATTTAAAGGAAGTGGCACTACGCAGTAAAAATATTGTCGATTTTTTGCAAAATACCTTACCTTTCTACTGTCAATTACAGCTGAATTTAATTAAAGCCCGCTCTGCATTTTTATATGAAAAATCCAATTTCTTTCAAAATAGCTTTTTGGTAAAAGAAGGGTTGATTGATGCCAATCGTTTTGCGCCTATGTTTGGGGTCTATGCCATGGCTGAAGCGGTGAATATTTTACAAGAGAAATCTCACTTAACCGGTCGCTACGGTGTCGATGAAGATGCCAATGAGCTGGCTGCCACTATTTCTAAACAACTCGCTGACTTTGTTGATAGTCATGAAATTAAGCATGCATGGCAGGGTAAAGCCATGTTACATGCACAGTCAGGCATTAGTACTGATAGAGGAGCAACACCGGGATTACGTATCCCTTATGGGCATGAACCGGATCCGGTTACCCACATTATGGCACTGTTTAAACACCATAAATATTATGCGTCTGGTATCAGCGATATTTTAACGATTGATGAGACCATTAAAACTAATCCATTAGCCTTAGTACAAATTTGTAAAGCGGCATTCAAATTTGGTTTTAGAGAATTTACCGCGAATATAAGTGGTAATGATTTAGTTCGAGTAACCGGTTATATGGTGAGATTATCGGATATCAAAAAGTATAAACAAGAAGGCTCACGGATTAATACCACATTTTTAGGTAGTGAAGCGGCCGAAGATACTGAAAACAATAGCTATCTATGCCGTACACCTCGGGTAATTAGTCATGAACAAGTCATGGGCAATCGTTAATAAACTGTTACCTTTTTCTTGTGTTGATGGACCAGGCAATCGCTTGGTCATCTTTTTGCAAGGCTGTAATTTTAGATGCTTAAATTGCCACAATCCTTACACCATATCGTTGTGTAGTAATTGTGGTAGTTGCGTCGATGCCTGCCCACATCAAGCATTAACTTTTGATAATCACAACGTCATTTGGCAAGCGTCGACTTGCCAGCAATGTGATACCTGCATAAATACCTGTAGCCATAGTTCAACGCCCATGACTTACCGTTACAGTGTTGAAGATATTTTGCAAACAATTCGAAAATACCTACCTTTTTTGACAGGAATTACCTTTAGTGGTGGTGAAGCCACGATACAACTCCCTTTCATTACAGAACTTTTTAGTGCTATTAAACAAGACCAAGATTTAAAGCACTTAACCTGTTTTATAGACAGTAATGGTTATTTGTCACAATCTGGCTGGCAAAAAGTACAACCTGTACTTGATGGTGCAATGATTGATCTGAAAGCTTGGGATAGCCAAATACATAAAAAACTAACCGGTCGAGATAATTATCGAGTAAAGCAAACTATCGCCTACCTGGCGAAAATCAACAAACTCTACGAAGTGAGATTTTTAATCATTCCTGAGCATACTGACTTACAACACAATGCCACACATCTTGCACAATTTTTAATAGATATCGATCCGAATATCAAAATTAGAATAAATGCCTTTCATAATCATGGGGTACACGGCATAGCCAAAACTTGGAAACCCGCCACGCAAGATCAAGTCGAACTTTTTGCCATGCAATTAAAAAATAATGGCTTACATAACATTACGCTCCCAAGCGTCTATTTGTAAGATTGATAAGGAGTAACATAACGATAAAATTCCTAAAATTAAAACGTCCCCAATCTGTTTCAGTCATTCTTCACGGCCCAAAAGATCGACAAAATACTCAATCGATACCACAAGCTTTACGTTATACATCGGGAGAATGGCAGAATATTGGCAGAGCTCAAATTGTTCAGATAAAGTTATTATTCGTCAGCATTGGTAAGGTAAATTCGCAACTGGATCACAGGATCTTTTACCCGCCTTATTACAATAAATTCAATGTTAAGTAACCATGAATTGAGCAATAATCAAACTTTTCATATTTTTTAAGAAAATAATCTGCATTTTATCAGTGACAATTATCAACTTAAGGTTGAATATTGTATCTGATAATTGTGATAACTTTTCTTATATAACTCAAATATGGTATTTAATGAAGGTTTACAGTGGTGTGTAAACGGCACATACGGTTGAGATCAAAATGATTGAGTTCAAACATCCTTGTTTGATACCTCTGTCCTTGTTCTGTTATTGTTTCTGATTTGGTAAAAAATGTGATTGGCTCAGATAAATAACAACAAATATAGTATTCATTATCGAAGTGAGTATTTTTAACGATATCACCTTCATCACTGTCTACTTGTTTGAATGTTGTTTTTTGAGTTTCGGATAAAGGCAAATAGAGTATATCCGAATAAAAACAACCTATATTCATCACTTGTTGGGAATAAGTGATGCTTTTCTTAATCGCATTAACCTCGGCTGAAGATAATGCTTTAACATCTTGCGTATTAAAAAAAAGATGAAATACGAATATCGTAAAAAGTAATGTAAAAAACATTTGTTTTTTTTGGGTAGTATTGGAATCAAACTTGAATATATTTTTATTAATAAAATACATTATCGATCTCTTTTTTATCATAAAAATACCTTCTCATGTCTAATATAAACTTTCTGATTTGATAAATTATAAATTTCATCAGATTAATATTTAACACATGCAGTATAGGCCACATCAGGTTCAACAATAACATTACCCTCGACTATCCCTACACTATAATATTTGTTATTACCCATTACATCTTTTACTGATGATTGTTCATTTGTGAAATAGAATTCATAATAGATTAAATTTTTCAAATTTAGCAATCCAGACATCATATCTCGACCAATAATATCTAAAGGTGCATAGAAGTAGACTTTCCCCCATTCTGGTGTTAACCCTTCACCGATTGCTCTTTTATACCCATTACCTTTTATATAATAGTTATCGTTAGTTGTGGGTATGTATGATAAAGGAGAATTGGAGATCTCAGCTCGTGTTGGCAATCTATCATTATTTTGTTGACATAATTTATTTGAGTTTGCCCAATTACCAGGGGGATTATTTAAGAAATATAACCAATGATTAATTGAAAAAGTATAATAAAATTGTGCTGAAGTGCGGTTATTTGTGACTAAAATTACAAATTCATCACCTTGATTAGGTACATTATTGGTAAATTTAAATTCACTTTTAGAATCAGCGTTTGAAGCACGAGCAGTATTCACTAAGGAATTATTAGGATTTTTGACCAAGGTATAACTATAATCCGATATTGGATTGACGGGTACAATTCTGAAACGAGCCTCTGGAAAACCATAAGTTGGAAAATGATTTCCATTTGAATCTGTTGCTGTTGCCTTGAAGCCTTGATGAAAGGCAAATTGATCACTGTTATAAGGAGGATCAACACTTATTGTATCAGCGCCATAAGGAGCATAGTTATCCCCTTCATTCCAACCATTGTTTGTAATCAATGCCAGTACGCCCGGTCTGATATAACAGATACCATCATCAGCACTGACTTCAAATGTTTTAGACACTTCTCTTGGTTTTGAGGTGTCAGGCATACCGTATTGGGTTTTAGCAATAAATGTAATGGTTACCTTCACCGATAAATTTGCATTAGTCGTCGATGAAGTGCACACATCACGACCAAGGGGTGCAGTGGAATCAGAAGCAATAATGTTATTGTTTTGGTCAAGCCATTGAGCATTAATCGATTGAATAATGAAACTATCGGTACTCGACAATTTATCACCATCCACATCATGAATATCACTGTCATTTAAACTCGAAATATCGACACCAAATGAATAAAGGCTAGGTGAAGTATTGTAAGCAACAGAAATCTTATTTGCGCTACCTGGCGAAATAACGACTGGATCGAGATCATCTAATTTAAATTTGATTTGAATTCCGTTTAACACTTTAGTTTCAGCGCTTGCAAGAATATCTGGTTGATTACCATGAATAGAGTTCACTGTTACAACACCGTTACTCGCTATTGTTGTATGATTAAAAAATAATAATATAAATAAAACTAGAATTTTTATGTTAAATCGAACAAAACACACTTTTTTTGTATAATATATAATGTTATTCATTTCTTAGCCTCTATTCATTAACTTATCCAAAGTGTTGAGCAAGATTATTGAGTTGAAGTTTGAACGAACAAATTAATCATCATTTGATAAAAAATTGTGAAGTTTTAACAGTTATCGATTATTGCTTTTTGTTAATGTTTAACGCTATGCATCTAAGTATAAATAGATGTTGTTTTGAAATTACTGCTAGATGCAAAAATAGTTACTATTTTTTTAAAAATCCAATCTTATGTTTCATTTAAAACTAAAATAATGACATTAAAAAAATACAAAAGAAAAGCTAACTAAAGAAAAGAATATGTTGGTTATACTAGAGTATAAAATTAATCTTCTATTTGGCGCAAAAAATTTAAACCGATTAAACTTATTCACCCAAAATAGAATATAATTTGTACAATTATATTCTAAAAAAAGTAGATTTCAAAGTTATTTCTACAAACGATAAAAATGTAAAAAATATCAAATAGATTGAATAAAAGGATGATAAATCATCATCCTTTTAATACGCTAGAATAAGTTAAAGCAGATAGAAAAGTCATTATTTTCCTTTTTTAAAAGCAGCAGCAAATGCATTGCCCATTGCACTATTGGTGCTTGAAGGTGCATTGTGATTTTTTAGCGTTTGATTGCTACGATGCTGGCTTTTATTTGCTTCGGCTTTAGTGGTCACCGCATCATCTAAACGCATGGTTAATGCAATGCGTTTACGTGGTATGTCGACTTCAACCACTTTAACTTTTACAATATCGCCAGCTTTGACAACCGATCGCGGATCTTCTACAAATTTATCTGAGAGAGCTGAAATATGCACTAAACCATCTTGATGAACACCAATATCAACAAATGCACCAAAATTAGTCACGTTAGTAACAGCACCCTCCATTATCATACCCACTTTAAGATCATCTATTGTCTCGATATTATCGGCAAATTGTGCTGTTTTAAATTCTGGTCTTGGATCGCGACCCGGTTTATCAAGCTCTTTAATAATATCTGTGACTGTTGGCACACCAAAATGATCATCGACATAATCAACCGCTTTTAATGATTTAAGATAACTGCTATCACCCAAAATCTCTTTTAAGGATTTATGATTTTTTTCTAAAATCCGTTCAACTACCGGATAAGCTTCAGGATGCACAGCTGATGCATCGAGTGGATTTTTACCGTCCATGATCCGTAAAAAACCTGCACACTGTTCAAAAGCTTTTGGTCCTAATCTTGCAACTTTGAGTAATTGTTTACGGTCAGAAAATTGACCATTGTCATTACGCCAATCAACAATATTTTGGGCAATGACTTTGTTAAGCCCAGCAATGCGCGCGAGTAACATTACAGAAGCCGTATTTAAATTAACCCCAACCGCATTTACCCCATCTTCGACCACTGCATCAAGCTTTTTAGCTAATTGTGTTTGACTTACATCATGCTGATATTGTCCCACACCAATTGATTTAGGATCGATTTTCACCAGTTCAGCTAATGGATCTTGTAACCGGCGCGCAATCGAAACTGCGCCGCGTAATGATACATCAAGATCCGGAAACTCTTGCGCGGCCAGTTCCGAGGCAGAATATACCGATGCCCCCGCTTCGCTAACAATCACTTTTTGTGCTTTCACTTCTGGATATTTTTTTTGCACATCAAGATAAAAACGCTCGGTTTCACGCGATGCCGTGCCATTACCAATCGCCACTAATTCGACTTGATACTTAATGCAAAGGGCTGCAATCATCATGGCAGCTTTATCTGCCTGTCCTGTATGCGGATAGATTGTTTCGGTCGCAACAAGTTTACCAGTAGCATCAACCACCGCGATTTTAACGCCGGTACGTAAGCCGGGATCCATCCCCATCGTGACTTTCATACCAGCAGGCGCAGCCATGAGCATATCATGTAAGTTAGCGGCAAAAACATTAATTGCTTCTTCTTCAGCTCGCTCACGTAAGGTAGTCATCAGTTCAGTTTCCATATGCATTAAAATTTTAATGCGCCATGTCCAATTAATTACTGCCTTTCGCCATTTATCAGCAGGTTGCTCATTAAAATGAACACCCAAATGCTCGGTAATAATCTGTTCACAATAACTTTCTTTTGGCGGCTCTTCAAATTGGGGATCTGCATTTAATGACAGTTGTAAAAAACCTTCATTGCGGCCACGGAACATCGCTAACGCGCGATGAGAAGGCACTTTAGAAATAAGTTCACTTTGCGCAAAATAATCACGAAATTTAGCGCCGTCTTCTTCCTTACCCGCTACAACTTGCGACACCAAATGAGCATTATTCCATAAGTAATGACGGACTTTGGCAAGAAGCCCAGCATCTTCAGCAAATCGTTCCATTAAAATATAGCGTGCACCATCCAGCGCTGATTTGCTATCAGCAATACCTTTATCATTGTTGATATATTTTTCAGCTTCGGATTCTGGATTAAGGTGTGGGTTTTGCCATAAATCATCAGCAAGCGGCTCAAGCCCTGCTTCAATAGCGATTTGCCCACGTGTACGACGCTTAGGTTTATAAGGTAAATAAAGATCCTCAAGCTCAGTTTTGCTAAGCGTTTGTGTGATTTTGTCACTCAATTCTGTTGTTAATTTACCTTGTTCTTCGATTGATTTTAATATTGTTTGTTTACGATCTTCAAGTTCTCGCAAATAACTTAAACGACTGTCTAGCGTGCGTAGTTGGGTATCGTCTAATCCGCCCGTTACTTCTTTACGATAGCGGGCAATAAAAGGGACGGTACTTCCTTCATCTAATAATTGAATAGCCGCTAAAACTTGTTCTGGTTTTACCGTCAGTTCACCGGCTATAATATGGCTAATTTGATTATTTATCATGGTATCTCTGTATATCGTCGATTAACGGAATAGAATTTTATTATGCAAAAAGCTAATTATATAACAAGAGAAGGCTATTTGGCACTCGATCGTGAACTGAAATATTTATGGAAAATAGAAAGACCTCAAGTAACACAAGCTGTTTCGGATGCCGCAGCGCTTGGCGATCGCAGTGAAAATGCAGAATATATTTATGGCAAGCGGAGATTACGTGAAATCGATAGACGCGTGCGCTTTTTGACTAAACGTTTAGAAACGCTGACAATTGTTGATCCCGATCCTAAGCAGGAAGGTAAAGTATTTTTTGGGGCTTGGGTTAAGCTAGAAGATGAATCTGGTCGCATACATGTTTATCGAATTGTTGGAACCGATGAATTCGATCCGAAAAAAAATTGGATCTCAATAAACAGCCCTGTTGCCCGCGCATTAATTGGTCATAAGGTCGATGATGAAATATCGGTTATGACCCCTAATGGTACAAATTACCTCTATATCGTGGCGATTAGCTATCAAGAATTAACCCTTTAACCTATTTAATTGACTAAAATAACACTTTAAAAAATCGAACAATTTGTTATGTTCAATGAGATGTTATTAAATATTGTTTGACGAATAATTTTCTTAAACTTGCAGGCAAATAAAGCTATAATTTATTAATTGCTTCTAAATTACAATCATTATGATGTTAGTTGATCAGTTATATATTTATCCCTGTAAGTCCATGAAAGGTATTCCACTAAAAAAAGCCACCACCACCGAAGGCGGCTTTCAATACGATCGTGTTTTAATGATAAGTGAACCCGATGGGACTTTTATTACAGCAAGACAATATCCACAGTTATTAAAAATCGAAACCACACTGGTAGATAATAAGATCCATCTACTATTACCCTCTAAGCAAGCGATAACGATTAATTTAGATGATTTTTCCCAAGATGTTGAACCCACTCAAGTATGGGGAAATCATTTTACTTCGCATATTGCGCCAATTAGTGTCAATCAATTTATCAGTCAATTCTTGCAAAAAGATGTACAAGTACGTTGGGTAGGTAACCATTTATCACGACGTACAAAACGCTATTGTGATGTAGCGGTAAGCTTTGCTGATGGATACCCCTATTTATTACTTAATCAATCCTCTTTTAATTATTTACAACAACAATGCCCGGAAAAACTCGATATTCGCCAATTTCGCGGCAATATTATTATTAAAGATGCTTTACCCTTTGCTGAAGATGGTTGGAAAACAATTAAAATTGGCCAAGTTATATTTGATATTGTCAAACCCTGTACACGATGTGTTGTAACAACCATGAATGTTGAAACCAGTAAGTTATCAACCGATAATGAGCCATTGAAAACGTTACGCTATTTCAGATCTGATAGTGAGGGTAAAATTGATTTTGGTATGAATATGATTGCTCGTAATCATGGTACCGTCTGTTTAGATGATCCTATAGAAGTACTGGAGCGACAACCGGCTAAAAATTATATTAAATCATTCCCAGCTGAAATTAAGCAAAATCAACAACCTTGCACAATCGCACTTAATGAACAAATAATTCAAGGCAATAATCAGCAAACTATTTTAGAACAATTAGAACAGCATCAAATAGCTGTGCCCTATTCTTGTCGTGCCGGAGTTTGTGGACGTTGTCAGATACTGTTGAAAAGTGGTGAAGTAACCGCGATGACTAAAGCTGCTATTAAAAGAGGAAATCGAATTTTAGCTTGTAGTTGTATACCCAAAAGTAATATTGAAATTGAATTAGTTAAGAAATAGCTTCTAACTCAAGTGGATGTTTGCTAAGACTATCCTCAATTGAACAAGTTGAAATTGGCATTAATCTATCGTTCATGACTTTAATCGCTTCTGAAAAATAGAAAGTTTTATTCATAGCACCAAAAGTAGGTTGAGCAATAATACACAACGATGCGTTTTCGCCGGCTTCAACGACCATCAAAAACACTGATTGACCACCTTCTTGCATATTTACTACAACAATATCGGCCATTTTAGGTCGATATGCCGTTATTTGCTGCGAAAAATACCAACTTTTTGGCATTTGTGGCTTTAAAAAATTGGCAGCAACAATCGCATTTATCGACAATTCAATTTTTTGCGAATCGTTAAGATTCAATAATTGACAGCTATCAAAAAATTGATAATAAGCAGTTGCATCACTGACAGAAAAAGGAAACTCGCCAAACACATCGGGAATCAACATTTTGCTAGGATAGCATGAACGAAATAGCATTTCAGGCGATACTTCTAGCATTAAGCTATCATAATCACTATCAAAATACCAACGCCAACTATCAGTTGGTCGAAAAGCTAATTTCATTGATATATTACCCTTTTTAAAGTTGAACTAAATTTGCACAAAAAGATAACATAACTTAGATAAAAAATAAATAATAAATTAAAATAAAAACTTTTTAATTGCTTAATTTTTAAAAAATTTATCAGTAATAGGTAAAGATCAAAACGATCTAACTTCGATCCTTTTTAAGGATCATTGATCCCATTCGATCCATCTTTTTTTATATTATAAAATACAGCTTTAATTAAACTTCTTTACAGAACATCAATACGAGATAGGGTTATTATGGATTTAGATAATTTTAAATTGTGATGAGATAATTAATAGGAAGAAGATTACCTTGGTTTATCCAAGGTATAAAATGGTTGTAAACCAGATATTAATCACAACTAAATTTTTGTAGAATTTTAAACTCTGCCTACACGGCAGTGAACCGTTAGAGAGCATAAAGAGGCATCACGCTATCTTTCTAAACTACCTACACGGTAGTGAACCTACATGAATTCAGAGCTTTACTAGACTTGTGTTTCTAAACTACCTACACGGTAGTGAACTTCAATAAAGCAACTAGTTGAAAAAAGGGCTATTTCTAAACTACCTACACGGTAGTGAACAATCGAATTAACTAAAGCTGAAAAATGGGATGTTTCTAAACTACCTACACGGCAGTGAACTTTCTTTTAAATCATAAAAAATAACACCGTCTTTTCTAAACTACCTACACGGCAGTGAACATTGGTGCAATGCTCGCAACATTTCGACGTCCTTTCTAAACTACCTACACGGCAGTGAACACGCCAAATAAATAAAGAAAGAAAAGCTCATATTTCTAAACTACCTACACGGCAGTGAACTTTCCATGACTTGCGTCATACTTGGGCAAGTTTTTCTAAACTACCTACACGGCAGTGAACTCAATCTAAATCAGAAAATAGAGCTGGTAAATTTTCTAAACTACCTACACGGCAGTGAACTAGAGTTCGACCTACTATAATCGTTGTTCAGATAAAGGTAAATGATATTTTTACTTTTAAAAACCCTTTTTTTGTAGCTATTTTTAATCTATTGATTTTATTAGTTTTTAAAATAAGCTAAAAAAAAGGGTTAAAACAAGGGTAATTTTTTGGTTTATTTATTCAGCTGTAATAAAGCTAAAATTTATTTATAACCTTATAACCCTTAGCAGCAAATTAATCAATTAATCAGGTTACAGTAAGAAAATAAAATTAATAATATCAATATATTGCCGATAACTTGTGACTAACGTAATAAATAAGTTTCACTTTTTAACATTGAGTTTATTCACACCCAAGATAGGACAATTCATTAAAACCAAGTAATTTTTACTATTAGTCAGTATTTTTATTCACTACTCTGTAGGGGGCAAAAAAGAAGCGGAGGAGCTTAGTGGTAGATTAACGTGTATAGGTAGTTTAGAAAGATTCGACGATTGGGATTTGCTAACCAAGTTCACTGCCGTATAGGTAGTTTATAAAGCCTGTAAATAGCGCCGAGCCTTTGCCATCGAGTTCACTAACATATATAGTGTAGATAAATATAGCTCAGTTGAGTAAAAATAGTTTGAATTCACAACGATGTCAGCAGTTATGGGTAACGCGATCAATGCATTGTTTAGCTGTATGGTGGGTTTTGATAAAATTATTATGCTTTTTTATTTGCATAGCGTTCGACAAACTTTTAAATAGCTTTCTAACTCACTACAGCGTCTTGCAAAAACTTAAACGTTTTTTTAAATAAAAAGAGTATTAAGACTCAAATTTCAGTAAGAAATGCGCTATGCCATAGCGTTATTGGCTGCCAAAAAATTCTAAAACATGCCTATAACCAAATAAGTTAAGTCACTATTATCCAATCAAACGTTACCGCATATTAACTAGCGTTTGTTAAAGTTGAAGTTAGTTGTAAGTAAAAATTCGTATTACTTATTACTGTTATCATCAATCCTGTAACAGGATTTTGATATACACGATTAATATTAGTCGATATAACGTCAACGTTTATTCAAACAATAGAGGATACTTACTTCAAAATAATAAAAGGTGTCATTAGACACCTTTTATTAGTTGGGATAGCTAATTAACTTGCTACATTTATACGCTTCATGTCAGTCATATAGCTACGTAATTTACGACCAATAATTTCAATTGGATGATTACGAATTTCTTCGTTTACATCACGTAATTGTGCATTGTCAACGCTACCTTCTGGAATAGCTTTGCCAAGATCGCCCGATTGTAACATTGGCATAAATTTTTCTTTTAATAAAGGTATTGCGGCATTAGCAAATAAGTAGTTACCATATTCTGCTGTATCTGAAATAACCACATTCATTTCATACAGGCGTTTACGCGCAATAGTATTAGCTATAAGTGGTAATTCGTGCAATGACTCATAATAAGCTGATTCAGCTAAAATACCTGATTCGAGCATGGTTTCAAATGCAAGTTCAACGCCTGCTTTGACCATCGCAATCATGACAACACCTTGATCAAAGTAAGCTTGTTCATCAATCTTTCCTTGATATTCAGCCGCTTTTTCAAATGCTGTTTCGCCGGTTTCTTTACGCCATTTTAATAAGTTAGCATCATCATTTGCCCAGTCTTTCATCATCGTTGCAGAAAATTCACCAGAAATAATATCATCCATGTGTTTACGATAAAGATCAGTCATGATAACTTTTAACTCTTTTGCTAGAGCATTAGCGCGTAATTTAGCTGGGTTAGATAAACGATCCATCATTAACGTTATGCCACCTTGTTTTAACGCTTCTGTAATGGTTTCCCAACCGAATTGCAATAATTTACAAGCATAAGCAGGATCAACGCCATCAGCAACAAGTTTATCAAAGCAAAGTAGTGATCCCGTTTGTAACATACCACAAAGAATTGTTTGTTCACCCATTAAGTCTGATTTTACTTCGGCTACAAATGAAGATTGTAAAACACCAGCACGATGACCGCCAGTTGCAGCAGCCCACGCTTTAGCAATGGCTAAACCTTCACCTTTTGGATCGTTTTCTGGATGAACAGCGATAAGCGTTGGCACGCCAAAGCCACGTTTATACTCTTCACGTACTTCGGTACCTGGGCATTTAGGGGCAACCATAACAACAGTAATATCCGAACGAATCTTTTCGCCGACTTCAACAATGTTAAACCCATGAGAATAACCCAGTGCAGCGCCTTGTTTCATCAGTGGTTGCACAGCTTTGACAACAGCTGAATGTTGTTTGTCTGGCGTTAAATTAATAACAAGATCAGCTGTCGGAATTAAGTCTTCGTAGGTGCCGACTTTAAAACCATTTTCAGTCGCTTTTTTCCAAGATGCGCGTTTTTCAGCAATCGCCTCTTTACGTAGAGCGTAGGCAATATCTAAACCAGAATCGCGCATATTAAGGCCTTGGTTAAGGCCTTGCGCACCACAACCAACTATAACAATTTTTTTACCTTTCAAAAAATTGGCTTCAGATGCAAACTCGTCACGCGCCATAAAGCGACATTGACCAAGTTGATGTAACTTTTCACGTAAATTTAGAGTATTGAAGTAATTTGACATTGTTCTCTCCATGAGTTGAGTAATTCATAATTGATATGCCCTACACTATATAGTAAATTTTTTATTGCTAAAATTGATATATTTAAAATATTATATTGCATAAATTGCAATATACTTGCTAAGTTTTACGGTTTCTTTTACTCTAAGCCACCTTTTATTTATCGGCAATTTGTATAATATGGATACTCGCTTTAAGCAAGCTAAAAAAGAAGCTAAGTTATCATTGCTGTTAACGGCTATTTACCTCATTGCTTGGATTATTTGCGCTTATTGCGTGGGCAACAAAATAGGCTTTTGGGGTTTACCATTGTGGTTTGAACTATCTTGCATAATGACACCTTTAGCTTTTCTTTTGTTATGTATTATTGTTGTAAAATCTCAATTCAAAGATATCTCTTTAGAACAGACTAAGTGATTCAAACCATGCATTTCGATATTATTTTACCACTGGTTATCTACCTGATTTTTGTATTTGCATTATCGCTTTATGCTTATATAAAGCGAAAAAAGGTCAATCAATTTACCGATTATTTTATTGGTAATCGAACGATGGGTGGCTTTTTACTCGCCATGACACTTGCAGCAACTTATATTAGCGCAAGTTCGTTTATTGGTGGGCCTGGCGCTGCTTATAAGTATGGTTTAGGCTGGGTGTTATTATCCATGATTCAAGTTCCTACTGTTCTGTTATCATTAGGTATTTTAGGTAAAAAATTTGCTATTCTAGCTCGTCAATATAATGCTATTACCTTAAGCGATATGCTTTATGCGCATTACAAAAGTAAAACGATTGTTTGGTTTGCAAGTATCGCGTTAATAGTGGCTTTTATTGGCGCTATGACTGTCCAATTTGTCGGCGGCGCACGTCTACTTGAATCATCAGTAGGTATTCCCTACCATAGCGGATTACTAATATTTGGTATTGGTACCGTTATTTATACGGCTTTTGGTGGTTTTAGAGCAAGTATATTAAATGATGCATTCCAAGGTTTAGTTATGATCATTGGTGCCGTTTTATTGCTTGGCGCGATTATTTATGCAGGCGGCGGCATGACAACGATTATTCATCGACTACAAGAAATTGATCCAGCACTGCTTACACCACAAGGCCCAAACCATTTTATGGATTTTCCGTTTATGGCTTCATTTTGGGTGTTAGTCTGCTTTGGCGTGGTGGGGTTACCTCATACCGCGGTGCGTTGCATGGCGTATAAAGATAGTAAAGCAGTGCATCAGGGAATTATTATTGGTACAATTGTTGTTACAATCATCATGTTAACGATGCATTTATCTGGTAGCTTGGGACGAGCAATCATTGATGATTTAACAATACCAGATCAAATTGTACCAACATTAATTATTAATGTATTACCACCTTTTGCTGCGGGGATCTTTTTAGCTGCGCCACTAGCTGCGATCATGTCAACAATCAATGCGCAGTTATTGCAAGTATCATCCGTTCTGATTAAAGATCTTTTTTTAAGTATTAAAAGCAATAGCAATTTAAGTGATAAATTATTAACGCGTATTTCAGTTACCATTACCTTTATTTTTGGTGGTTTACTCATTTTTGCCGCTTGGAATCCACCTAATATGATAATCTGGCTAAATTTACTTGCTTTTGGTGGGCTTGAAGCGGTGTTTTTATGGCCTTTAGTACTCGGATTATATTGGAAAAAAGCCAATGCGACAGGAGCACTCTGCTCAATGCTGGCTGGTGCAATAAGTTATACACTATTAGCCAGTTATGATATTAAGTTATTGTCATTCCACCCAATTGTGCCTTCTTTAATTATTGGATTAGTGGTTTTTATTATAGCCAATATGTTTGGCAACAAAGGAAAAAATTATGCCTTGGATTCAACTCAGAATTAATACGACTAATGAATTAGCTGAAC
Organism: Gilliamella sp. B3783; assembly: GCF_026536125.1. Taxonomy (NCBI): domain Bacteria; kingdom Pseudomonadati; phylum Pseudomonadota; class Gammaproteobacteria; order Orbales; family Orbaceae; genus Gilliamella; species Gilliamella sp. B3783. The sequence goes on along the minus strand of NZ_JAFNOU010000002.1, from coordinate 240,886 downwards.
AAATCAGCGAACAACTAGAAGAATCGGGAGCTGTATCAGTCACTTTTCAAGATACTTATGACAATCCTGTTTTTGAACCTTTACCTGGTGAAACTAAACTTTGGGGAAACACCGATGTAATCGGGCTTTATGATGCTCAAACAGAGATTAATGAGTTAAAATCGATACTAAATTTAGACCAATATTCTTATAAAATTGAACAATTAGAAGACAAAGATTGGGAACGAGAATGGATGGATAACTTTCATCCTATGCAGTTTGGAAAAAGACTTTGGATCTGCCCAAGTTGGCGAGACGTGCCCGATCCTAATGCGGTTAATGTGATGTTAGATCCCGGTCTAGCATTTGGAACCGGAACCCACCCAACTACAGCATTATGCTTAACTTGGTTAGACGGTCTAGATCTCAACAATAAAATTGTGATTGATTACGGTTGTGGTTCTGGTATTTTGGCCATTGCCGCATTAAAATTAGGCGCAAAACAGGTTATTGGTATCGATATCGATCCACAAGCTATCGAAGCTAGTCGTGACAATGCTGAGCGTAATAATGTTAGCAATAATTTACAGCTTTATCTTGCCAACGATATACCCAATAATTTACAGGCAGATGTTATTGTTGCCAATATTTTAGCCGGACCATTAAAAGAACTCGAACCAAACATAAATAAGCTGGTTAAACCAAGTGGGCTATTGGGATTATCCGGTATTTTGGCATCGCAGGCACAAAGTGTTTGCTTAGCTTATCAAGCACATTTTGAGTTAGATCCAGTTATTGAGCAAGATGAATGGTGCCGTATAACTGGCAAAAAAAAGTAAAAATTTGACATTACCCCTTTTAACTTCGAGAAAAAATGCGTAATATAGCCGGCCTCAATTTGCTTAGCATTGGTGAGGTCAAATTAAAAAACAATTTAATTGCTGCACCAATGGCTGGAATTAGCGATAAACCATTTCGTCATCTATGCTATCAATATGGCGCTGGAATGACAGTATCAGAAATGTTCTTAGCAAATTCAGATGTTTGGCATACAGATAAATCGGCATTACGTATGGTGTCAACAGATGATATTGGTGTGCGAGCTGTTCAAATCGTGGGGTCAGATCCCGACGAAATGGCAAAAGCAGCCGAATTTAATGTCAAACATGGCGCTGAGTTAATCGATATTAATATGGGGTGTCCAGCAAAAAAAGTGAATAAAAAATTAGCGGGATCGGCTTTAATGCAGCATCCGGAGCTAATTAGAAAGATTTTGCAAAAAGTTGTTGGTGCTGTTGATGTACCGGTAACTTTGAAAACGCGGACTGGATGGGATAAAAATCATAGAAATTGCATTGAAATCGCACAAATTGCACAGGATTGTGGTATTAAGGCAATAACCATACACGGAAGAACACGTGCTTGCTTATTCAAAGGTGAAGCTGAATATGAGTCGATTAGAGCAGTAAAACAAAATGTGACAATTCCTGTCATTGCTAATGGCGATATTTGTACACCGGAACAAGCAAAAGATGTTTTTCAATATACGCAAGCTGATGCTATAATGATCGGCCGAGCGGCACAAGGGCAACCTTGGATATTTGAAGAAATTGCATTCTATTTAACACATGGACAGTTAAAAAAAAGAAAAACAATTGATGAAGTGGAGCAAATCGTGTTAACACACCTTGATGACCTTTATCAATTTTATGGAGAATACAAAGGATTACGGATTGCCAGAAAGCATGTAAATTGGTATACCAACTATTATGCTGATAGCGATCAATTTAGGCGCTTATTTAGTGTACTTAGCAATACAAGTGAGCAAGTTAAAACACTAAAAGCATTTTTTAGTCAAATTAGAAACAACCAAAAGAGTTAAAAATACTATGTCAGAACAACGCGTTACAGCTGCAGCACTTAAATTTACAACTGTAAACTCACAAGACCAAATAACACAAAAACCATTGCGAGATTCAGTAAAGCAGGCTTTAAAAAACTATTTATCACAACTAAATGGTGAAGATCCTACTGATTTATATGAATTAGTGTTAGCTGAAGTTGAACACCCATTCCTTGATATGGTTATGCAATACACCCGTGGCAATCAAACCAGAGCTGCCAATATGCTTGGTATTAATCGTGGTACTTTACGCAAAAAATTAAAACAATATGGAATGAGTTAATCAACTCTTTATTGATATCTTGTTTTATAATCCAAAAGCGCCGAATCAGGCGCTTTTTTACTATCATGTATCAATCATTATTCAATTGAACTTAACGTTTTTTAGAACAACTTGCTTAAATAAAAATTAGGCAGATAAACGCTTAACTAACGTTGGTGTTAACGTTAAAGTATGCAGTTTATCATTAGGATGATGTAATCGATTTAATAAGGTTTCAACTGCTAATTGTCCTAACTCTTCTTTGGGTTGATGGATTGTTGTCAACGGTGGGGCAATATATTGTGCAATTTCTATATCATCATAACCCATAATAGCAATATCTTCTCCCGCCTTTAAACCATTACGATATAGAGCCTGATAAGCACCAATAGCCATAGCATCATTAGAGCAAAAAACCGCTTGTGGCGGAATTGGCAACTGTAATAAATGCTGCATTGCCACAATGCCGGAAGCGAATCGAAAATCGCCCTGCGCTTCGTAATCTGGCAAAATGGTTAATTGCGCGTCCTGCATCGTTTGACGATAACCTTGAAGGCGCGATTGCGCCTGAGTATTGTTCAATGGTCCGGTAATACAAGCAATACGTTGATAATTCTGTTCAATCAGATACTGGGTCGCTAATGTTGCGCCATAAAATGAATTATCTTGAATCGTATCACACACGCCTTTAAAAGGTGTCCAGTCCATCATGACCATAGGTAACTTAGGATAACGGTCAAAAATTTGTTCCGGAAAAGAGTACGTTTCCGTGCACATAGCTAATAGACCATCAACACGTTTTTGTAACAAATGTTCAATATTGTTGAGCATTCGTTGCTGATCGCCCTCAGTATTACATAAAATTAAATTATAACCAAGTTCATAACAGCTACGCTCGACACCTTGCACTACCTCAGCGTAAAAAGGGTTATTACTTGTGGTGACTAACATGCCAATAGTAAAGGTTTTATTACTTTTTAAACTACGTGCAATTGCTGATGGCGTGTAGTTTAGCTGTTTTATTGCAGACTCAACCTTACTGCGAATAGCTGGACTTACATAGCGATCGTTATTAATAACATGAGAAACGGTTGAAGTAGATACTTTCGCATAATTTGCGATATCTTTCATGGTAGCCAAGTGTTAATTTCTCATTGATAAATGTTGTGATTGAATAAAATTATCGACGTCTTTTCGTGTTGGTACGGATGTTTGTGCACCTGCTTTAGTTACAGATAGTGCCCCAGCTGCATGTGCATAATAAACCGCTTGTTTTAGATCTTTGCCCTCTAGCAACGCGGTAACCAACATTCCATTAAAGGTATCACCAGCACCAATTGTATCAACAGCGTTAACACGAAACCCTGGTACTATTACGCCGTTTTGTGCATGACTCACCCAAGCGCCTTTACTTCCCAAAGTGATAATCACAGTATGGATCCCTTTATCATGTAATAATTGTGCTGCTTGCTGTGCATCTTGCTCGGTAATAATTTTTATACCAGTTAAAAACTCTGCTTCTGTTTCATTTGGCGTAATGATATCAACATGGGCGAGTAATTCATCAGATAATTTTTGTGCGGGTGCAGGATTTAAAATGACTTGTGTATTATTTTGTTTAGCCAACTTGGCAGCTTGCTCAACGGTTGCTAATGGCGTTTCAAGTTGCATTAAAATTGCATCAGCTTTTGTGATATCGTCAGCAAATTGATCTAAATACTCTGGTGTGACAGCAGCATTCGCTCCAGCATATATTGCAATTTGGTTTTCACCTTCTTGATTGACCAAAATAAGCGCAACACCAGTATTTTCTTGGTCGATTACGGCAACAGAACGGGTATCAATATGATCGCTTTGTAGCTGCTTTTTAAAGTTTTTGCCTAAATCATCGTTACCAACAGCCGCAATAAATTGCACATTCGCACCGAGGCGTCCAGCGGCTACGGCTTGATTGGCTCCTTTGCCGCCATACGCGATCTTATAATGTGTACCTGTTAATGTTTCACCTGGTTTGGGAAACTCATTGACATTTAAGATATGATCGATATTGACACTACCAAGTACAATTAATTTTTTACTATTCATATATTTTGTTCCTAATCAACTAGAAATTGGACGCACTCATGCGTCCTTGATAATTTTATTGAGTTATCAGTTTTAATTCTACAGGAATTTTTGCATCAACCTTTTCACCTTTTATTACTTTATCAGCAATTTCAATACCTATTGAGCCGATTTTGTCGGGTTGCTGAGCGACAGTTGCGGCCATTTTTCCGCGTTGTACTGATTTAACACCATCATCAGTACCGTCAAAACCAACTACGATAATATCATTACGACCTGCAGTTTGTATGGCGCGCACAGCACCTAATGCCATTTCATCATTTTCTGCAAATACGGCTTGCACAGCCGGATAAGCAGTTAAAAGATTTTGCATTACGTTCATCCCTTTAGCGCGATCAAAGTCTGCCGGTTGTGCTGTTAAAATAGCCAATTGATTTGCTTGCACAGATTTGACAAAACCCTCACCTCGTTCACGAGAAGCAGATGTCCCAACAATACCTTGCAATTGTATCACTTTGGCATTAGCCCCCAATTTTTCAAAAATAAAGTCACCGGCCATTTTGCCACCAGCAACATTGTCAGAGGCAACATGACTCACTACATCGCCTTTGACTGAAGCACGATCAAGTGTAATAACCGCAATACCGGCTTTATTAGCCGCCAGTACGGCGTTACCAACCGCTTCAGAATCAGTAGGGTTAATCAAAATGATTTTAGCGCCTTTAACAATGGTGTCTTCAACGTTAGCGAGTTCTTTAGCTGGGTTATTTTGTGAATCTAAGACTACTAAGTCGTAACCCAATTCTTTCGCTTTATTTACGGCACCATCTTTTAAGGTAACAAAAAAAGGATTATTCAACGTTGAAACAACTAAAGCGATGCGCTCTTTCGCTGAGGCTTGAAAAGCAATACAAACACTTAGTGCAGAAGCAATCACAGCTGCCATCATTTTTCTAAATTTCATAACTTTCTCCCAAAATAAAATCTCGATTTAATACCCTTATTTATTGGTTTTTTTATCAACTAATACGGCTAATAAAATAACCACTCCTTTTACGATCATTTGGTAGTAGGCATCAACGCCTAGCATATTTAATCCATTATTTAAAAACCCTAAAATTAAAGCCCCCACCAAAGTACCTAAAATTTTTCCTCGTCCACCTGACATACTAGTACCGCCAAGTACCACTGCTGCGATTGCATCCATTTCATAACCTGTCCCTGCTGTAGGTTGTGCTGAAGACAATCGAGCAACCTCAATAGTGCTAGCTAATGCACAAAGTAAACCACTAATTGCATAAACAAGGATTTTAACGCGATCAACATTAATACCTGATAGACGGGTTGCCGCTTCATTCCCACCTAATGCATAAATGTAACGACCCAGACGTGTGTATTTAAGTAAGTACCAAGCTACGATAAAAACAACTGCCATGATAAAAATTGGTACAGGAATCCCCAGTACACGCCCAAATGCAAACCATTCAAATAATTCCGAATTATCATTGGTACCTGTCGAAATTGGGCTACCTTTAGTATAAACTTGCGTTACACCACGTAAAATAAGCATCATAACTAAGGTTGCAATAAATGCTTGTAATTTACCTTTGGCGATAATAAATCCTGAAAAAGTTCCCAATATCCACCCTAAAACTAAGGAAGCAAAAATCGCAATAAATGGCGATATATCCGCCCCAATCAACGAAGCAGTAATGGCGCCAGATAATGCAAAGATTGACCCCACACTCAGATCAATACCCGAAGTTAAAATGACCAAGGTCATGCCCACTGCAATAATGGCATTGATTGAAGTTTGTTGTAAGATGTTAAAAAAGTTGTTTAAGGTAAAAAAGTTATCGCTTAAACAAGAAACAATAATGATTAAAACCAATAAAGTAATTAAGGATTTTTGTTCAATTAATAAATTTTTAAGTTTTTTATTTTGCAACATCAGCGCTCTCCTCTGCTTTGCCAACGGCTGCTGCCATAAGTTTTTCTTGTGTTGCCTGGTTAATTGAAAAATCCCCAGTCACTTTTCCTTCATAGATAACTAAAATACGATCACTCATGCCGAGTACTTCTGGCATATCAGATGAGACTAAAATGACACTTAACCCCTGTTGCTTAAACTGATTAATAAGTTGATAAATCTCTTTTTTAGCGCCAACATCAACGCCACGAGTGGGTTCATCTAAAATTAATATCATCGGTTTAGTCATTAATCCTTTGGCTATAGCAACTTTCTGTTGATTACCGCCCGATAAAAAACCAATGATCTGATTGATAGAAGGGGTTTTTATATTAAACAAGCCGACAAAATCCTCAACGGCTTGTTGTTCTTCGGCTAACTGTAGCTTTCTGAACTTATTGGTAAAATAATTGAGTGCGTTCAGTGACATATTATCTTTAACTGACATGCCTAAAATCAGGCCATCTTTTTTGCGATCTTCCGAAATATAGACAATTCCCTGATTCAAACCATCACGCGGGGAAGCAATTTTCACCGATTTTCCTTGTAATAGTATTTTTCCTGATTCGGCCGGATTAGCACCATAAATCATTTTCATTAATTCTGTTCGTCCCGCCCCCATTAAACCTGAAATTCCCAGTATTTCACCTTCGTGAAGAGAAAAGCTGACATCATTAACGCCTGGACCAACCAAGTTTTTTACTTCTAATGTAACATTACCTTTAGCAACATTAATTCTGGGATATTGCTCTTCAAGCTTACGCCCGACCATCATCTCAATGAGTGTATCTTCATTTAATTCAGCTATTTTTTTTTCGCCAACAAATTGGCCATCACGTAAAACGGTTACTTCATCACAAATTTCAAAAATCTCTTGTAAACGATGTGAAATATAGACAACACCACAATTTTGTTGCTTAAGTTTTTTGATTACGGTAAAGAGTGAAGTTGTTTCGGTATCGGTTAAAGCATCGGTTGGTTCATCCATAATAATGACTTTAGAATTAAAGCTCAGCACTTTAGCAATCTCTACCATTTGCTGTTCACCAATAGATAGATCACTAATTAACCGTCGACTATCATAATCAAGATGAAGTTCGGCTAATAACTTGTCAGCTTCGCTATACGTTTTATGCCAATCTATGCAACCCAATTTATTAGTAAATTCACGACCTAAAAATATATTTTCGGCGATACTCAGTTGTGGTATTAAATTCAATTCTTGGTGAACAATTCCTATGCCCGCTTCTTGTGAGGATTTTGGTCCATGAAAGTTTACTTTGCTACCTAAATAAATAATTTCGCCTTCATCTTTTTGGTATATACCCGTCAACACTTTCATTAAAGTAGATTTACCCGCACCATTTTCTCCAATCAATGCCATGACTTGACCTGCACGCACATTTAAATTAACGCCAGCAAGTGCTTTTACGCCTGGGAAGGATTTATGGATGTTGATAAGCTGTAAAAGATTTTCATTCATAAATTACTCTTTTGTTTGTTTTACAAACGAAGTTAAAAAATCACGCCTGACTGTAAAATGATATTGGCAAAAGGTGTACATTCACCTGTTCGAATAACAGCTTTACAATGATGAGTTTGTTGTTTTAACTGCGCATGACTGACATATAAAATGTCGATACAGTTATGTTGAACCTGCTCTATTTCTTTTATTTGTTCAATGATTTGTTGATGGATGTGGGGATTATGAGCAAGGATTTCTTCCGCTAATATCACCCTTTCGATTTGCATATCATGTGAAACGGTTTGAAAAACTTGCATAAACGTTGGCACACCATAAGTCAATGCTAAATCAATGCGTGGGGTTTCATTAGCAATTGGCAAGCCTGCATCACCTATTGCAATTTGATCGGTATGCCCCATTCTAGCTAAAATTTTAACAATTTCAGAATTAAATAATTGACCTTTACGCATAGTTAAATCCCTGTATTAGTTTAATTATGACGACTATCGAAACGTTTCGATAATGCATCATCTACTTAATAAATGCTGCTGGCAATAGCTAAAATGCAAAGTTGTGATCTTGATCAATGTGAAATGATTCAGCTTTTAATATAGTTTTTTAAATAGTTATAAAAAAAAGAGGAATATGGCCACTTTAACAATAATGGGTTTTGTACTGCATCGAATAGCTTTTTCACTCTTACAATAATAAATCCAACACAGGACAAAACTTATCAATATATAGGTAATGAATTTTTGATAAAAGTTTGCTAGAATAGTGCGATTTTTAAATTATTAATCTGGAGAATTTTATGGCAGGTCATAGTAAATGGGCCAATACCAAACACCGTAAAGCAGCGCAAGATGCGAAACGCGGAAAAATCTTTACCAAAATTATTCGTGAACTCGTAACAGCAGCAAAACTTGGTGGTGGCGATCCAGCGTCTAACCCACGTCTACGTGCTGCTATGGACAAAGCATTATCGAATAATATGACACGTGATACCATGAACAGAGCAATTGCCCGTGGTGTTGGTGGTGAAGATGATACTAATATGGAAACTATCATCTATGAAGGTTATGGGCCTGCTGGTACTGCGGTAATGGTAGAATGCTTAAGTGATAATCGTAACCGTACTGTATCAGAAGTTCGCCACGCTTTTACTAAAACTGGCGGCAACCTAGGTACTGATGGTTCAGTTTCTTACTTATTTACCAAAAAAGGCGTAATTTCATACCCGACTGGAACTGATGAAGATCAAGTCATGGATGCCGCACTTGAAGCGGGTGCTGATGATGTGGTGACTTATGATGATGGTGCAATTGATGTATTTACAACACCTGAATCATTTGGTGAAGTTAAAGATGCACTTGATGCGGCTGGCTTAGTTGCCGAATCGGCTGAAGTTTCAATGATTCCAGCGACAAAAGTTGATCTTGATATTGAATCTGCACCTAAATTATTACGCCTTATCGATATGCTTGAAGATTGCGACGATGTGCAAGAAGTTTATCATAATGGTGAAGTTTCTGACGAGGTTGCAGCAACACTCTAATGGCCATCATTCTTGGCATCGATCCTGGTTCTCGTTTGACGGGTTACGGCGTAATCCAACAAACGGGACGCCATTTAACCTATCTTGGTAGCGGTTGTATTCGAACAGCAGTTGAAGATTTACCTACTCGTCTAAAACGTATTTATGCTGGCGTGAGTGAAATCATACTGCAATTTCAACCTGATATGTTTGCAATAGAACAGGTTTTTATGGCTCGTAACGCTGATTCTGCTTTAAAATTAGGCCAAGCAAGAGGTGCCGCTATTGTTTCGGCTGTTAATAATGATTTACCCGTTTTTGAATACGCTGCGCGTTTAGTTAAACAAAGTGTCGTTGGGACTGGTGCAGCCGACAAAAAGCAAGTCCAACATATGGTGAAATTATTATTAAAGTTACCCGCCAGTCCGCAAGCTGATGCTGCCGATGCGTTAGCTATTGCAATCACGCATGCTCACATTGGGCAACAGCTGATAAAAACCTGTAAATAAAATGATTACACAATCCTGCTTAACAAATACTTATTCCCCAAAAACATGATCAATGTTTTAATCATCTAAATTAAGATTGCCCTTTTTCCTCTCTAAAAATTCTACTTCTAATTATTATTAACTTAACTCATTAGTTTTTAAGCAAGCTTCGTTATCAAATAAAATATACATACCATGCGAATATAAAAAATGGTTATAAAAATAATCTAATAACTGTTGAAATTGTTGATTCGACCTATGGTTATATTTTTGGTATATCTACTAAAAATGCTATTGCGAAATTAGTAAATTTAATGTGTTAGCAAACTTTTTATTAAGCCAAATAAATGCAATATGGTAAATATAAAAAATGCGCTAACTAAAGTAGCGCATTTTTGTTCACTTAAAATAGATAGTTGTAAAAAACCAAATAACTTTTTAAATCTTTTCATTCAACCTATACCTAGCAACAGTTAGTTAGGTATAGGCAATTTAATTACAGCTATTTGTTATCATTGCTCATATTGTGTTCAGTTAATAAAACAGGTTTATTCTTATGTTTTGTAAACAATTTTGTCACAAACAAGAAGAATAACGGCACATAAAATATGGCTAAAAATGTTGCGGTTAACATACCACCAATTACCCCTGTACCTACTGCATTTTGGCTTGCAGAACCGGCACCACTATTGAGCGCTAGTGGTAAAACACCTAAAATGAACGCAAATGATGTCATTAAAATCGGACGTAAACGTAATCGACATGCTTCAAGTGTTGCATCAATTAATGATTTACCTTCTTTTTCAAGTGCATCTTTGGCAAATTCTACGATCAAAATAGCATTCTTAGCTGATAAGCCCATTGTGGTTAATAAACCAACGATAAAGTAAATATCGTTATCAAGCCCCCTAAACATAGTTGCATAAACTGTACCTAATATACCAAGCGGTATAACAAATAGGATGGATATTGGCACTGTCCAGCTTTCATATAGTGCAGCCAATGATAAGAACACAACAATTATTGAGATAATATAAAGTGTAGTTGTTTGTGAACCAGTTTGGCGTTCTTGATAAGAAATATCTGTCCAGTCAAAAGTATAACCATTAGGTAATATCTCGTTAGATATTTGCTCCATAATAGCCATTGCTTGACCAGAACTTAAACCTGGCGCCGCAGAACCACTGATCCCCATTGCTGCAACTCCATCGTATCGAACAAGCGATGGCGAACCATAACTTTTTGAAGTGGTGGCAAAAGCATCGTAAGGTACCATTTCACCTTTTTGATTTTTCACATGCCAATAACTAAAGTCATCAGGTAGCATTCGATATGGTGCATCAGATTGCAAATACACTTTTTTAACTCGGTTATTGTAGACAAAGTCATCAATATAAGCCGAACCTAGAGCCGTTGATAATACGGTATTTACACTACTGACTGATACCCCTAAAGCTTGAGCTGTTTCAAAATCAACATTAATTTTGTATTGTGGTACATCTAACATACTACCAGGTCGAACTTGTTGCAAACTAGGGTTGTGGCTAGCAGCACCTAACACTTTGAAGAATGTTGCCATTAATGCTTCATGTCCTAGACCAGCTGAATCTTTAAGCATATAAGAGAAACCATTTGCCATACCGAGTGAAGGTACCGCTGGTAAATTTGTAATAATAACTCGACCATCAGTAACGGTAGATGCAAATCCATAACCACTTGCAACAAGTGCATCGACTTTTTGATCGGAACGTTTACGTTCGTCCCAATCTTTTAATCGAATAAAACCAAGCCCCATATTTTGACCACGACCGATCATACTAAAGCCGGCAACGGTAAATACCTCTTTAACAGAGTCTGCTTTTTTTGTCGTATAAAATTTAGTCGTTTTATCTAATACTGCCATGGTTTGCTCTAATGTCGCACCGGGTGGCAATTCTACCATAACAATAAGCACACCTTGGTCTTCGTTAGGCAAGAACCCTGTTGGTAAGCGCTGGAAACCAAAAATAAGGCCAATAACAATCAGAATGTAACAAACAAAGCTGATTAAAGGGTAACGAATAAATTTAATTACGCCTTTTTCGTATAGATGTAAACTTTTATTATAAAAGTTGTTAAACCAACCAAAAAAGCGTTGAGTGAATTCGCTTAACCAAGTAAATGGAGGAATAGTGGCTAATTTTGCCGCGATTGTTTGTTTGACTACAACACCGTCTTTGGCTGGCGCTTTTAAAATTTGAGCACAAAGAGCAGGTGTTAATACGATCGCCATTAAAACCGAGAGTGACATCGCCGTAACAATAGTGATGGAGAACTGACGATAAATACCACCCGCAGCACCACCATAGAATGCCATTGGCACAAATACTGCCGAAAGTACTACGGCAATCCCCACTAATGCTGAGGTTATTTGTTCCATCGACTTGACTGTTGCTTGATAAGGCGACAACCCTTCGTCATGCATAATACGCTCAACATTTTCAATAACCACAATAGCATCGTCGACCAATAGACCGATTGCCAATACCATCGCGAACATTGATAAAGTATTGATAGTAAAGCCACATATATATAACACCGCAAAGGTACCCAATAATACAACCGGTACGGTGATTGTCGGAATTAGAGTTGAACGAAGGTTTTGCAAAAACACATACATTACGATAACAACTAAGATAATTGCTTCAATTAATGTATGAACCACATTACTAATCGACAATTTAACAAATGGTGTTGTATCGTAAGGATAAGCAAATTTAATATCTTCGGGAAAAATTTTAGATAATTCCTGAATTTTTTTATCAACTTGTTCTGAAGTATTTAATTGGTTAGCACCCGTTGCTAAATAGATCCCCAGACCTGCTGATGCATTACCATTGTAACGAGAAATAAAATTATAATCGGCCGCACCGATTTCAACATTGGCAATATCTTTTAATAAGACATTTGAACCATCGGTATTTACGCGAACCAAGATATTCTGAAATTGCTCAGGCGTTTTTAAACGAGATTGTGCTGTAATTGTAGCGTTAAGTTCTTGGCCTTCAGTCGAAGGTAAAGCACCTAATTGACCTGCGGTAACCTGAGCATTTTGTGCTTGAATTGCGGCAGTAACTTCTTCAATTGATAAATTAAAATAATTTAATTTATTTGGATCTAGCCAAATACGCATAGCATATTCAGAACCAAATAGCTGTGTATCCCCTACCCCTTGAACACGACGAATAGGATCTTGTACGGTAGAATAAACAAAGTCAGCAATATCTGCTTGTGTTTTCTGTGGGTTTGTCGAATAAAAGCCAATAACCTTTAAAAAGTTAGTGTTATTTTTAGCAACTGACACCCCATTTTTTTGCACACTGTCAGGTAAGCGTGATTTAATACTTTCTACTTTGTTTAATACTTGTACTTGCGCAAAATCAGGATTTGTTCCAGGTGCAAAGGTTAATGTAGTTTGAACCACACCTTGTGCACTACTGGTTGATTTCATATAAATCAAGTTATCTAAACCTGTTAAATTTTGTTCAATCAACTGCGTTACTGTATTTTCAATTGTTTGCGCATCAGCACCTGGATAAGTTGCCGTTACGGTAACAGCAGGCGGGGCAATATCCGGATATTGTTCGACAGCTAGCAACTTTATACATAAAGCACCGCCTAACATCATCATGATAGCAATAACCCATGCAAAAACAGGTCTATCAATAAAAAACTTAGCCATAATTAAATCTACCCCTGTTTTATTTCACACTGTTTTTGATGATATTGTCTAACTGATCTTGTGATAAAGTAGCTGGGTCACCCACGATTTGTCCTTTCATTGGTTGTCCCATTTCAACAGCGGTTAAGTTAAGTAAGCCTGTTGTAATAACTTGTTCTCCAACATTAATGCCTTTAGTTACCACCCAATAACCACTTACACCCGTGTAAATTTGGATACCTTGACGATACTCAATTGAATTATCGGGTTTTAAAATTTTAGCGGTATATTCACCTTTAACATTACTGGTAATACCTTGTTGTGGAACAAGTACAGCATTTTTAATATAACCAAGAGTCAATTGCGGTTTAACAAACATACCAGGTAAAATTTTGCCTTCAGTATTGGCAAATTGAGATCGCAATGTAACCGTTCCAGTCGTTTCATTAACAGTCATATCAGAAAACTTGATATTGCCAGGTAACGCATATTTAGACCCATCATTAAAGTATAATTCTACATTATCCCCTTTTGCTGGTTCATAAATAACGTTTTCTTCTTGAAGATATTTATTATATCGGGTTGCAGCTTCGGTCATATCAACATAAATCGGATCAAGCTGTTGAACTAATGCTAGCGGGTTTGCTTGTCCAGCTGACACTAACGCGCCTTCGGTTACACTTGATTTACCAATGTAACCATCAATAGGCGAATACACTTTCGTATAATCTAAATTAACTTTGGCTGTATGTTCTGCTGCTTGAGCAACTAATACACTTGCTTCCGCCTGTTTTGCATCAGCGGCAGCCTTATCATAATCTTGTTGGCTGATCGATTTGGTTGTCAATAATCCTGCATAACGTTTTAAAGTCAGTTGCGCAATATTGGCATTCGCTTTGGCACTGGCAACACTAGCAACGGCACTATCATAATTAGCCTGATAAATTGCTGGATCAATTTGATAAAGTGATTGGCCTGCTTTGACATTCGAACTTTCTTCAAATTCGCGTTTTAGCACAATACCGCCAACCTGAGGTCTAATTTCAGCAATTTGAGACGCAACCACGCGACCAGGTAAACTGATTTTTAAGGTGAAGTCCAAAGGTTCAACTTTAAAAACGGTTACTTTTGGTATTTGATTATTACCGCCCTGTGATTTGCTATTATCACAACTAGTTAATAAAAGTAGACTGCTTAATGCTACTGGTACGGTTAATAATAGTTTGTTAAATCTCATATCAAAATGACCTCAGTAAACTTAATAATTATTTTTTTTAATAACATTGAATGTAATTCAAAAGTAACCGAGGATTTTACAAAAAATATGCATAAATTGTAAGTATCTTTACAGCTTAATAGCACAGAGTTCTAAAAAATGCCAAACTAAGTGATGATAGTAAAAAAATGATATTGGTTATTATGCTTTTTTAAAGAAATAAAGTACTATGTGTTAATTGATTTTTTGTGCTATAAAATAGTTTAGATAAAATGTTATACTAATAAGTAAAACGGTAAACCTAGCTTTTCAAGTGATATTAATTTGTATTTACTAAGAATAACTAAAAAATTTACAGGTGTTATACTCCGTAATCATTTTTATTCAAAAATAGTTTTGAATAATTTGAGTCTATATTTAATTTAATTCTGAGATGGTTATTATGGATAATTTACGTATTGTTCTAATTGTTGTTGCGTCCTTGGTCATTATTGCATTATTGATTCATGGATTTTGGATCAATAAAAAGGAACGCTCTTCTTTATTTAATTCTGATAAAAGGAAGAAAAACCAGCAAAATGCTCAACAGTATGAAAATAGCTATATCGATGATATAGAAGAAGATGATGTGATATTAATCACACCTAAAAACAAAAAAAATAGTGAAAGTGTAGATAAAAACACACCGGATGAACTCGTTCAAGAAACCATGCCTAAGCAAGAGGATCTATTTGTTAACAATCATCATCAAGAACCAACAACACAAGATCCAGCTCCAAAAGAGCCAAACATAAGCATGAACCATGATCTATTTGACGATGAACCCTTAAAAACTGAAACTAATGTATCGATAGAAAAAGCTGATGCTAAACGTGACGATAAAATTCAACCGGCTACCCAAAAAACAAAACCAGAAAAACTTAACATCAATAAAAATGATGAAGATAAAACCGAAATTATTATCTTAAACATTAAAGGCATCAACGGTAAGTTATTACAAGGCGATGTATTATTAGGCAGTATTATGCAATCAGGGTTTCAATTTGGTGATATGCGAATTTTCCATCGGCATGTTGACCCTGCCGGTAATGGCCCAATACTTTTTAGTTTGGCAAATATGGTTAATCCTGGCTATCTCGATCCTGAAACCATGCACGAATTTACAACGCCGGGCGTTTCAATTTTTATGGTTGCACCGACTCAAGGTAACAATCAACAAAACTTTAAACTGATGTTACAAACTGCCCAACGTATTGCTGATGATGTTAATGGTGTTGTGTTAGATGATGAACATCATATGCTGACACCACAAAAAATTGATAGTTACAAAGAACGCATCAAAAAAGCGTGTAACGAAATTTAACCCCAACGTCTTTTCAGTAATCATTCTTCACTACCACCGTCAATGTAATTTGATGGTGGTAATTAAAACTTCGAACAGCTTATAAAATTGGCTGTTTGGAAATAATAATTATCTTGTCTGACAAAATCAGAGTACTAGGAATGTGATAATCTTTTAACGCTCATGTATTAATTTAAGAGTCGAACACTATGCCATTATCAAATAAACCCGAAAATACTGCACACCAAACTATACCGAATGAAGACATCAAACAACAAATAGTATCATTACGTGCTTTAATTAGACATCACGAATACTGCTACTATGTTCTTGATACTCCTGAAGTCCCTGATGTGGAGTATGATAAATTATTCAAACAACTTCAGTCATTGGAACAGCAATATCCTTCGCTGATTACGCCTGACTCGCCTACCCAGCGAGTAGGCGGTAGTCCGTTAGCACAATTCTCAACAATTAGGCATCAAATACCAATGTTATCATTAGATAATGTATTTGATGAATCGAGTTTTCTTGCCTTCAATAAACGAATTAAAGATCGATTGAATTTACCAGAAAACCAGTCTGTTGAATATTGCTGTGAATTAAAACTTGATGGATTAGCAGTAAGTTTACTCTATGAAAAGGGTAAATTTGTACAAGCGGCAACACGCGGTGATGGTACTACAGGAGAAGATATCACAGCTAATGTTAAAACAATTAAAACGATTCCTTTAGTGTTAATTGGTGACAATATCCCTGAACGTTTAGAAGTTCGAGGTGAAGTGTTTATGACACATAAAGGATTTGAAAAACTCAATGCAGATTCGCAAAAACAGAATGAAAAACTATTTGCAAATCCTCGTAATGCCGCAGCTGGATCACTGCGACAATTAGATCCTAAAATTACCGCTAAAAGACCTTTAACCTTTTTTTGTTATGGAGTTGGTATTGTTGAAGGCGCGAGTTTACCCGATACCCATTATCAACGTTTGATGCAATTTAAGGCATGGGGATTACCGGTTAGTAATAAAGTTAAAATTCGCCAAGGTGCACAAGCCGCGCTAAATTATTTTAATCAAGTTGGTCAAGAAAGAATGTCACTTGGGTTTGACATCGATGGCGTTGTGATTAAGGTTAATAGTATTTCATTACAAAATGAGCTTGGCTTTGTAGCTAGAGCACCGCGTTGGGCAACAGCATTTAAGTTTCCGGCACAAGAAGAAGTGACGCAATTAAAAAAAGTTGACTTCCAAGTTGGAAGAACTGGTGCGATAACGCCAGTTGCAAGACTTGAACCAGTCTCGGTTGCCGGCGTTATTGTCAGTAATGCTACCCTTCACAACAACGATGAAATAATCAGATTAGACATTCGTGAAGGCGATTATGTTACAGTACGTAGAGCCGGAGATGTTATTCCCAAAATTGTCTCGGTAATACTAGATCGTAGACCAGCTGATAGTAAAGCAATTACCTTTCCAACCCATTGCCCAATTTGTGGCTCGTTAATTGTTCGAGATGAAGGACAAGCGATATCACGCTGTGCGGGTGGATTAATTTGTCCAGCTCAACGAAAAGAAGCGCTTAAACATTTTGTTTCACGCCGAGCGATGAACGTTGATGGTATGGGCGATCGACTCATTGAACAGCTTGTCGATAAAGATTATGTTAAAACACCTGTTGATCTCTATAAATTAACACTGCCAATGTTATGCTCTTTAGATAAAGTAGGCGAAAAATTGGCTAATAACTTATTAAATGCATTAGCCACATCTAAAAATACGACATTAAACCGTTTTATTTTTGCATTGGGCATTCCTAATGTGGGTGAAGTAACAGCTGAAAATTTAGTTAATCAATTAGGTGATTTAAAAGCGATTGAAAGTGCTTCACTCGAACAATTACAAACCGTCAATGATATTGGTGCAGTGATTGCCGAAAGTATTATTGATTTCTTTCAAGAACCGCATAATCGTGATGTAATAACGCAATTAACGAGCGATGAAATCGATATTCATTGGCCTGCGGTTTCCCCACAATCTCCAATTAGTAACATCAATTCACCGTTTTTAGGTAAAACTGTGGTGCTAACAGGTACATTATCGAGTTTAACCCGTGATGAAGCAAAAGATAGATTAAAACAATTAGGCGCTAAAGTGGCAGGTAGCGTCTCTAAAAATACCGATATGGTTGTTGCTGGTGAATCTGCCGGTTCAAAATTAGACAAAGCCCAACAGCTGGGTATAACAATCATTGATGAGCAAGAGTTTATCCATTTACTTAATGAATAAATAACAAATATACTGGCATCTATTTCACTATTTATTGAAAATAGTGAAATAGCGAAAACTAAGGAGAATGTCATGCCATTATTAGATAGTTTTAAAGTCGATCATACTAAAATGAACGCACCTTTTGTCCGTATTGCTAAAACAATGAAAACCCCTAAAGGTGATGATATTAGTGTATTTGATCTTCGTTTTACTGTTCCCAATAAAGAGTTATTGCCAGAAAAAGGCATTCATACATTAGAACATCTATTTGCAGGATTTATGCGCGATCATCTTAATAGTGATAAAGTCGAAATTATTGATATCTCGCCAATGGGATGTCGAACCGGATTTTACATGAGCCTGATAGGTAAACCTGAAGAATCACGAGTGGTAGATGCATGGCTACAATCTATGCAAGATGTATTAAATGTTGAATCACAAAAACAGATTCCCGAATTGAATGAATATCAGTGTGGGACTTACAAAATGCACTCACTAGATGAAGCAAAAGCAATTGCACGTAAAATTATTCAGTCAGGAATTGGAATTTGCAATAATCATGATATTGCATTAACTGAAGAACAACTCGTAACAATCAATCAATAAGGAAATAATATGCCAAACGTTGTTATTGACTTTTTAGAAGGTCGCACTATAGAACAAAAAAGAGAAATGGCAAAACGTGTAACCAATGCTATCGCCGAAACACTAAATTGTAAGCCTGAAGCAGTACAAATTATTATGCACGAAATTTCAAAAGACCAAATTGCGAATGGTGGTGTTTTGCGGTGTGATAAAGATTAATTAAACTCAAGACTCAATTTATACTCAATCAAAAAATAAAAAGCGTTTGTCATAATTTATGGCATATCATGCACATTTCATTTAAAACCTTAAAAATCATTCTGTTTTTAAGGTTTATCTATTTTAAATCTTGGGCAACGTTTGTAATATTGAACATGATATAAAATACTTAGTGATTGCAATGAAGGTGAAGTAAATGCCCCATTTTACTGACTTTGGTTGCCAAATAGTGCTCATTATTAGGATTTTCACCCACTTCTAACGGCACCCTTTCAGTAATTTTTATGCCTGCTTGTTCAAGCACTCTTATTTTTTCTGGATTATTGGTTAATAGTCTAATATCAGATACACCAAGTAATGTTAGCATGTCTGCGCAGAGCGTAAAGTCACGTTCGTCAGCAGCAAACCCCAGCTGCTCATTCGCTTCTACTGTATCTAGTCCTTGATCTTGCAGAGCGTAAGCGCGAATTTTATTAAGCAAACCAATATTGCGACCTTCTTGACGATGATAAAGTAAAATTCCCCGTCCTGCTTGTGCTATCTGTTTTAAAGCCGCCTCTAGCTGAAAACCACAATCACAACGTAAACTAAATAGCGCATCGCCAGTTAGGCACTCTGAATGAATTCTTGTTAATACCGGCTCTTTATTTGCAATATCACCCAAAACTAACGCCACATGATCCTTACCAGTTGCAATTTCTTCAAATCCCACAATAGTGAAACATTCCCATGGGGTTGGCAGTTTTGCTTGTGCAACAAGTTTTAATTGCATCATTATCTCCGTATTGAATAAAACTTAAATAGAATTTTTTAAAAAACTCTCTTCCATGCTAAAATATATAGCAATTTGTGCTTAATTGAGTTTTTAAATGGGGTTAATAATAAAAAAAACAATAGCCACGCTGGCTATTTTCTTAGTTATACCTTTAGTAATTATAGCTATAAATTGGCATTGGCAACCAGAATCATTAAATAATACATCCAAATTTTTTTTCGTCATAACAGAAACGGCAAGTTTTCCTTGGGCAATAATAACATCATTCGTTTTGTTTATCCTGTTTTGCTTATTATTAAACATTAAAACGACAAAAAAAATAGTATTAATAGGAATACTTCTTGTGGGTGCAATACTAACGGGGCAAATGATTAAAGCTGTTATCAAATCTCAAACGGCAGAATCTCGACCCTATGTATTATGGATGAATAAACAATATCAATTGAGTGATGATAAATTTTATTCGTTGACTAAATTAGAAAAAAAACAACTCATTGATCAGTTATTGACTAATTCCAACATGATCCCAACTTGGTTACGTGAACATTGGCAAAACGAAACAGGTTATTCATTTCCATCAGGACATACTTTATTTGCAGTAACATGGGCTTTTTTAGCAGTAACATTATTAGGCTTTAAACGCCATTATATTGTGGTCTATATGTTGATTATTTGGGCATTATTAATTGAAATTAGTCGATTATGTTTGGGTATGCACAGCCCAGTTGATCTGTTGTGTGGTGTTTTAGTTGCTTGGATCATTTCATTAATTTGCTATTTTTATGCACAAAAATATCATATAGTAGATAACTGATAATTAGCGTAAACCGTGTTGAAATAATATTTGAGAATAACGCTCATTTTAAATAACGTTAAAATAATAAAAAGGTTATTATTATGAAATTTATTATATCCATTCTATTGATAATTATTATTTTTGCCCTATCTATTTCGGTAGGCGCATTCAATGATGAAGTGGTAACATTTAACTATTTATTTGCTAAAACCGAATTAAGATTATCAGTTCTATTGGCGCTATTTTTTGGCTCTGGCTTTATTATTGGAATGATATTAACAGGAATTTTCTTTATTAAATTAAAACTACAACATTCTTCAACAAAACGTAAATTAAATAAATTACAAAAAAAATATGATGATAGTATAGCTGATCATCAAAAAGATAATTTAATTAAACCTCATCAAGAATAAAATATTATGTTTGAATTGTTATTTCTATTATTACCTATTGCTGCCGCTTACGGTTGGTATATGGGCGATAGAAATGCTAAACAAAAATATACAAATCAATCAAATCGACTATCTCGAGAATATGTAGATGGTCTTAACTTTCTTTTATCTAACCAAAAAGATAAAGCTGTCGATCTGTTCCTTGATATGCTTAAAGAAGATGAAGGCACGTTAGAAGCACATCTGACTTTAGGCAATTTATTTCGTTCTCGTGGCGAAGTAGATAGAGCGATACGAATCCATCAAGCATTAATGGAAAGTTCATCCCTCTCTTTTGAACAACGATTATTAGCCATTCAACAACTTGGACGTGATTATATGGTTGCAGGTCTTTATGACCGCGCTGAAGAGATGTTTTTACAACTCATTGATGAAGAAGATTTTCAACAACATGCGTTACAACAACTTATTTTTATTTATCAATCAACCAGTGAATGGATTAATGCAATTAATACTGCCACCAAGTTGGTTAAACTCGGCAATACAAAATACAAAACAGATATAGCTCAATTTTATTGTGAGTTAGCTTCGCTTGCTATCGCCAATGAAGACCTTGAAAAAGCGTATAGTTTATTACAAAAATCGGCAGCAGCCGATGCTAAGTGTGCTCGAACCTCACTGATGTTAGGACGCGTATTGATTGTGCAAAATAAAATTGAACAAGCAATTGAATCATTCAAACAGATACTTGAACAAGATAAAGCCTTTATCGGTGAAGCTTTACCTTTATTAAAAGAGTGTTATCTTAAATTAAATAAAGAAGACGAATTTCAGCAGTTTTTACAATTATGTGTTGATCAAGATTCAGGCAATGTCGCTGAACTCATGCTTGCCGATATCATTGAAAAAAAGAGAGGTCTTGATGCAGCCCAGAACTATATGTATCGAGAGTTATTAAAACACCCTAATTTAAAAGGGTTTTATCGTTTAATGGATTACCATGTTGCCGATGCCGAACAAGGTCGAGCAAAAGAGAGCCTATTATTGTTACGTAATATGGTAGGTGAACAAATAAAAATAGTACCAAATTACCGTTGTCAAAAATGTGGATTTACGGTTAATTCAATTTACTGGTTATGCCCTGGTTGTCGTTCATGGTCTACAATTAAACCTGTTCGTGATTTTGAACAGCATTCTGAAAAATAAAGAGTTTTTTATGTTTTTAATCGATTCGCACTGTCATTTAGATAGTTTAGACTTTAATACTAAGTCAATTGAGCAAGTACTACAAAAAGCAACTGAAAATGATGTTAAACACTGCTTAAGCGTAGCAACAACCTTATCTGGTTATGAATCAATGAAGCGCTTACTGACACCTTACACTAATCAATGTTCTTTTTCGTGTGGTATTCATCCCCTTAATCTTGATGACGAACCTTATGATGCTGACCGCTTCGAAAATTTGGCTAAAGAAGAGAATGTTGTCGCTTTAGGTGAAACAGGACTTGATTACTATTATCAGCAAGATAATCTAGAGCTTCAACAGCATAATTTTATTGAACATATACGTCTTGGAAGAAAGCTTAGCAAGCCAATCATCGTCCATACACGAAATGCCAGACAAGATACATTAACAATCTTAAAAGAACAGCACGTCCATTCAGGTGTGTTACATTGTTTCACCGAAGATATTGATACGGCAAAAAAACTATTAGACTTAGGTTTTTATATCTCTTTTTCAGGCATTATTACCTTCAAAAATGCCGAAGCGTTAAGAGAAGTGGCAAAATTTGTGCCATTAGATCGTATTTTAATCGAAACTGATTCACCCTATTTAGCTCCAGTACCTTATCGTGGTAAAGAAAACCAACCTGCTTATGTGCGGGAAGTTGCGCAATATTTATCGGTTCTCAAAGGTATTTCTTTAGCGCAACTAGCACAGCAAACCACTTATAATTTTTGTCAATTATTCAATCTTCGAGGAAAGTTAAATGAAGTATAAATTAGCTATTGATTGGGACCATTTTCTAGCAAATTATTGGCAAAAAAAACCCGTTATTTTACGAAAAGCCTTTGCGGAGTTTGTCGATCCAATCACACCCGATGAACTTGCAGGACTCGCGATGGAAGAAGAGCTTGATAGCCGAATTGTGACGAATAAAAATGGAAAATGGGATGCTAAATTTGGTCCTTTTACGCATTACGATGATCTGGGTGAGGATCACTGGAGTTTATTAGTGCAAGCGGTAGATCATTGGCATGAACAGGCAGCAACGTTAGTTGAACCGTTTAAGTGTATTCCTCATTGGCAATTTGAAGATCTTATGATTTCTTATGCAACAAAAGGGGCTGGTGTTGGACCGCATATTGACAACTATGATGTTTTTATCATTCAAGGTATGGGATGTCGACGTTGGCAAGTTGGCGATCGTAATCCTAATTACAAACAGTTTAGTGCTCACAAAGCGCTATTACATGTAGAAGCTTATCAGCCGATTATTGATGAAGAAATCACCGCCGGTGATATTTTATATATTCCAATTGGCTTTCCACATAATGGTGTATCAATTGGCGAATCACTAAGTTATTCAGTTGGCTTTAGAACGCAAACTTCACAAGAATTATTAAGTGGTTTTGCTGATTATGTGATTGATAACTTACCAAATGGGATTTTTTATCAAGATCCAGACTTAAAATTACCAAGCGATCCTTATCGTATCGAGCCCTATGAGCTAGAAAAACTACAAGGGCAAATGATCGACCTCATCAAAAACCCAGACTTATTCAATGACTGGTTTGGTAAACACATCACAATACCTATGCATGATCTTAACATCATCCCAGCAGATCCCGCCTATGAGCTAGATGAATTTGAAGAAATTCTAAAATCTGGTGCCGAACTACATCGTGTACCGAGTATACGTATTGTAAAAATAGAGGATACGGCTTATATAAATGGTGAAAAAATACCCTTACCGATGGAAACCATCGACCTATTATGTGAAACCGATGTACTTTACTACGAACAATTACAAGATGAACAAACCCTAAATGTCATGTTAAAATTGGTCAATCTTGGTTACTGGTATTTTGACGAAGAGTAAATTTTGTTCAAAAACTATTGGCTAAAAAAAGCTACCCGAAAAAACTGCAAAATGGCGAAATTATCGGCTAATTTGTCTAAAAAATTAGATAGTTATAAAATTTAACCAAATAATTTCGCCTCAATAAAAATAAACAAAATAAAACCGACTAATTTCGGCTTTTCATTTGGATTTTTATTACTTTTAAGTATATACTTGCCCCGCTTTAAAATACCCGCCTGTTTAATGATGAATTACATCATAAATGCTTTTTATTAGTGAACGATCTTTTTAACAACTAGAGGTACACATGAATAATGAAACAATCCTAGTCAAGCAAGCCGAAAGTGAAAACCAGAAAATTACCCCATATCAAAAAAAGACGCTTTTCGCATCTACAGTTGGTTATGCTCTAGATGGTCTAGACATGATGATTTTAGGTGTTTGTTTTAGTCTCATCGCTGCGACCTATAATCTGACAAAAGCAGATCTGGGTACTTTAACCTCGGTCACGCTTTTAGGTGCGGTAATCGGTGGTATTTTATTCGGTATACTTGCTGACAAATATGGTCGGGTAAGGGTTTTTTCTTGGACTATTTTAATTTTCTCTTTATTTACTGGACTTTGTGCGCTCTCCCCTAATTACGAATGCTTTTTAATTTTTCGATTTCTAAGTGGGCTCGGTTTAGGTGGCGAATTTGGCATTGGCATGACACTTGTTTCAGAAAGTTGGCCTAAAAGCAAGCGCTCAAGAGCAACTTCTATTGTCGCATTAGGCTTTCAATTAGGTATTATTTTAGCAGCACTAACAGTTAACTTTATTGGTGAAGTTTATGGTTGGCGCTGGGCTTTTGCGATGGGAGTATTGCCTGCTTTATTTGTTGCTTGGACACGTAAAGGACTAAAAGAACCCGAAATTTGGCAAAATTTAAAAGATCAAAATAAAAATAAAATCGCAATTAACAAGTTATTTAAAACACCAAAAACGACAGCCACTACTATTGGTTTAACCATAGCCTGCGCGGTACAGAATTTTGGCTTTTATGGACTGATGGTTTGGATGCCAAACATGATTGCAACTGAATTAAAATTACCGTTCAAAAACACTATGTTTTGGACCATCTCAACAACGATTGGGATGTCATTAGGGATTTTAATCTTTGGTTGGTTATGTGACAAATTTGGTCGGCGCCCTTCTTATATTGTTTTTTTACTGGTTTCTGCTATATCGATTTGGTTTTACTTTCACCAAACAGATATGGTGATTCTTATTATATTTGGTTCTGTAATTGGCTTTTTTGTCAATGGAATGATGGGCGGTTATGGCGCATTGCTTGCTGAACACTACCCAACAGATGCAAGATCAAGTGCCGAAAACATTATTTTCAATGTTGGACGGGGAATTGCTGGCATATCGCAAGTTTTGATTGCTTATTTAGCCACTGTTTATTCCATCAGTTATGCCTTAGCCTTACTTTCGACCGCTTATTTACTGTCTGCGGCTGCATTTATCTTTTTAATTCCCGAAACAAAAGGTAAGACATTAGAATAATACAAAAAAACAGGGCTACTGCCCTGTTTAAATAACTTAGCCGATTAATCAAAAAAATATTAATTAGTGTTACATGAAGCAGGGGTTAATGTTACGCTAAATATCTTTTCATCATTAATATAATAGCTATGAACGGCACCATTAGGAAATGCACCTCTAAACTCTTTAATTTGTTGATTATCCGAACAGTAAACCTTTTTCAAACTTTCAGTTGTCATTTTTTCGGTTTCAGGGATTTGCAATGAATCCTTAGATACATTAATGATATAGCGATAATTAATTACATCATTATCTTTAAAGATATCAACTAAGCTAGTTTTTGAATCAACTTTAGCTGGGAGTACTTTTTTTGCCTCGCTAATAATTAAATCTTGTAATTTAGTGAGATCAGCTTTATCAGGCGCCTTTACCTTATTACTATTATCACAACCGAACAAAACAACACACATTAAAGCTATTGAAGTGATTTTTAAGAATTTCATATAATATATTCCTTAGTTATTATTTCGTTGATTATAAATTAGATAGTTTTACAAACGTATATAGCGCATTTTTTATATTATTACCACATAAATTTATGTACAGACAATAAAGTTATAGAATATTCTTCGCCAACACATAAAACTTGTAACACATTAATTGAAAAAAGCGACAAAGAAGGCTAAAACGCTAACAAGCTTTTACTCGTGATAGTTACCCCATCGATTCATCCATAAAAAATATAACTAATTTTTTGCTCATAGCCATTTTTTTAAAAATTAAAGCGTATTTTGTGCTTTTAAGCGATTTCTTCAATTCACTATTTAAATAAAAAGGGCTTTAATTCGCCCTTTTAACATAAAATTACCCATAATTTTACAATGGTTGCACCCCATTGAAAGCATTATTTATTATCGCAATCGCTTGGTTTTAACGTTAACGTTAATGCTTTATCGTTATTGATGTAATAATTATGAGTCTCCCCTTGAGTAAAAGCAGTTCTTATTGCGCTAATGCCAATATCTTTACCGCAATAGAAAGTTTTTAATTTAGCTAACATTGCGTTTTGATTAGTCTGAGCTTGTAATGCATCTTTAGTGAGGTTGTTTACCGAATATTTATAACTAATCATATTATCGTCTTTCGCAACATCGACTAAAGTGACATTTTGATCAATACCTGAAGGTAATTTTTGTTTTACTGCTTTAATAATAAGATCTTGAGCAAGATTATAATTACCGTCCTTTATTTGATTGAGAATATTTTCTGTTTCTAACTTCGTTTTATCGTATAAATCTTGGGCTTTGTCACCTACGGCAGAACTTGTGTCTACCACTTGTTGTTTAATATCATCCATTTTAGATTTTGAATCATCACAATTGACTAAAAATAACCCCATTATTGATAGAACGATTACTTTGTATGTTTTCATTGTAAAACCCTTTTAAATGTGGAGAATTGTTGAATATTTCTAATGCCTGAAAATAGCGGCATCTAAATAATTTAATGTATATAAAACTCATTGATTAAACATCAATTTTTAATGGTTGATAAATCAATCTGCTTATCATGGCAGTTATGGATTAATTAGTGTGATAACCACCTGTTACGCCATAAGTTTCGGCTGTAGTATAACTGGACTCTTCACTTGCTAAATGTACATACACGCCACACAGTTCAACAGGTTGACCAGCGCGTTGTAAAGGTGTTTGTTTACCAAATTCTGGAATCGCTTCACTTGGCTGCCCACCACAAATTTGTAATGGTGTCCAAACAGGGCCTGGGGCTACACAATTCACACGAATGCCTTTACTTGCCAATTGTTTAGCTAGTCCACGAGAAAAGGCAATAATAGCAGACTTGGTTGAAGCATAATCAAGAAGATTTCCACTCGGTTGGAATGCTTGAACTGATGATGTAGTAATGATTGTTGAGCCTGGTTTTAAATAATTTAACGCCGCTTTAACTACCCAAAATAATGAAAATACATTTATTTCAAAGGTTTTTACAATTTGCTCAGTGGTCAATTTCGCAATATCTTCGACTGCAGTTTGTTTGCCAGCAACCAATGTTAAGTTATCTAATCCACCAAGCTTATCATGCGCTTGTTTAACCAGTTTTTTACAAAAAGATTCATCACTTAAATCACCTGGAATCAATACCGCTTTGCGGCCAACAGATTCAATTACTTTAGCAACATCCTCAGCATCCTTTTGTTCAAACGGAAGATAGTTTATTGCTACATCAGCGCCCTCTTTAGCATAAGCGATTGCCGCAGCACGACCTATGCCAGAATCCCCACCGGTTACTAACATTTTTCGACCAGCTAAACGTTGGTGCCCTTGGTAACTTTTTTCACCGCAATCAGGAATGGGTTTCATATCACATTGTAGCGCGGGCGCGGTTTGTTTTTGCTTTTGAAATTTTGTATGGTGATATTTTGTTGTTGGATTATAAATTTGTTCACTCATCGTTTTTTCTCCTAAGTTAAATACGTTTTTTACAAATCAAAATAACTTTAATAAAATCATTAAGATAAAACAAAATACTATTTCGAAAAATTATGCAGTAAATAAATTAAATATATGTGATGGTAAAACTTACTATTTGTTTTTATATCATCACCCTCATGTAGGAATGGAATATTGGGTGAATTGTTATAGATAGCTATCCTTGGCAGGTTAATAGGACCGTGAATAATATTAAACGTTGAATTATTTATTGGTGAAATATTATTCTTTTTTAGTCTAGCAAATAAATTGATATTAAGCCAGATATAACCAATTACATTAGCTTGTTATTATTTGAATTCGTCAGTTTGTTAAAACTAAAAATGTTGTCTATAAGCATAAATATACTATCTCTCTTTCTGTGTAGAAATTAGACGTGACCGATTTAATCTTCGTCACAGTCATCAGGTTGTAATTCAACGATGATTATTTCTTGATCATCAATATAATAATGATAATTTGCACCGTTTGGAAAAAAATGTTTTAGCTGTTTCACTTCGTCATTATCACTACAATAAGTTCTAAGCAATTTATCCCGAATCGTATCTTGAGTCGTTGGTAATAAGAGAGCATATTTAGACATATCTTTTACTTCGTATTTATAATTAATAACGTCATCTTCTTTGTAAATATCAACCAAAGTGGTAAGTGCATCAACAAATATGGGTAATTTTTTTTTAACAGGATTAATGACTAAATCATCAACCGTGTTATTTTCCTTTGGTGATGAACTAGCATTATTATTCTTATTTGAAGGTGAATTTTTTTTCTTGTTATCACAATTAATTAACAAAAAACACATTAATAGCAAAGGAATTATCTTAAAATTCGTCATAGTTGTCTTTCCCTTTAAATTACTGAATAACCGATACTTTTGTATATAAATTTTATGCAGTCTTCTTTGAAAAGATAATGAAGAACGTTAGAAAATATTGTTAATAAAACAGCAATGAAACATCGCTAAAATGGCGTATTAATATGATTAAAAAATAATTATTAGAATTACTTAGTTTTGATTCTGAAATAATGTTTAATTAAAAATAACGTTTAACACGCTATCGTTAATCGATAAAATCACTGCTTTATAATTTGTGACTAAGCTAAAAGTTAACTATAAACGACTATTATTGATGTGTGACAAAAAATTTTTTACTGTTTAAGCTAATCTTATATTAATCTATTTTTATTTCATTGAATAGAGACAATAATTCAATTAATTGATCGTACTAGCTGACGTTATTGTTACCACGTTTGAGCAGAATTTTTCATAAGCTATACGCATTGATTAAAAAAAAGTTGCACTTTTTTTAAAAACGAGTATTTTGTTAAAAATAACTTTTTGAAAATGACATAATTTTAATATATAAGCTTATGAACTTTTTACGTAAAAACGTCCTCATTAATATCCTAGTCAGCGTGGTCATTATTCCTGCGCGGGGGCGTTTTTCGATGTAAAAATATGTTCATACATAGAATTAAAACCCCCGCCCCCAAAAGCGGGGGTTTTTTTATGAATAATAAACGAGCAGAATAGAATAAGTGAGGAAGAAATGTTAGGAACACAGTGGATAGTAAAAACCTTAAAAGAAAAAGGCGTAACTACCGTTTTTGGATATCCTGGTGGACAAATTATGCCTCTTTATGACGCGCTTTATGATGGTGGTATTGAACATGTTTTATGCCGCCATGAACAAGGCGCTGCTATGGCAGCCATAGGCTATGCCAGGGCCACAGGTAAAATTGGCGTTTGTATTGCAACATCAGGACCAGGGGCAACCAATATCATTACTGGACTTGCTGATGCGTTGATTGATTCGGTACCGATTGTTGCGATAACAGGACAAGTTCCAAATAAACTAATAGGTACCGATGCATTTCAAGAAGTGGATGTTTTAGGATTATCATTAGCTTGTACTAAACACAGTTATTTAATTGATCAAGCAGAAAACTTACCCAATATTTTAGAAGAGGCTTTTTATTTAGCCAATTCAGGCAGGCCAGGACCAATACTTATTGATGTTCCTAAAGATATTCAGCTTGCAGATCTTAATTATCAAAAATATTTATCGCCAATCACAACTCATCCTAATCTTAATAATACTTCAAAATCCAATATCTCTCCTGCTGACATTGAACTCGCTAAAACCATGATATCCCAAGCTAAAAAACCTATGCTATATATTGGGGGTGGAGTTGGTTTATCTGGCGCGATTGACGAGCTTAGACAGTTTATGAATTTTACTCAAATACCGAGTGTATCAACACTTAAAGGTTTGGGCGCGGCTGATATCAATAATCCTTATTATTTAGGGTTAATTGGTATGCATGGTTCAAAAGCAGCTAATTTAGCTGTGCAAGAGTGTGATCTATTAATTGCTTTAGGCGTAAGATTTGATGACCGGGTCACGGGCAATTTAAATGAATTTGCTCGGCATGCCAAAGTGATTCATATTGATATTGATCAAGCTGAAATTAATAAATTAAAACAAACCCACTTAGGGTTACAAGGTGATATAAAAAGCGTTCTACCATCAATTCATCAAGCTGTTGCAATAGGTGACTGGCATAACAAAATCCAAGAATTGAAAAACCTATATCCCACTCGCTATGATCATCCAGGCGATCCAATTTATGCACCAGCATTATTAAAAACGCTATCTGAGCGAAAGTCGCCAACTACAATTGTAACAACTGATGTCGGTCAACACCAAATGTGGACAGCACAACATATGCAGTTTAATGATCCCAAAAATTTTATTACTTCAAGTGGACTCGGTACCATGGGATTTGGATTACCTGCGGCAATTGGCGCTCAACTCGCCAGACCTAATGACAGTGTAATATGTATTTCTGGTGATGGTTCTATCATGATGAATATTCAAGAACTCACTACAATTAAACGCAAAAAGTTACCGATAAAAATTGTTTTAATTGATAATCAACGTTTAGGTATGGTAAGGCAATGGCAAGAGTTATTTTTTAACCAACGCTATAGTGAGACTAATTTATCTGATAATCCCGATTTTTTAATGTTAGCCAAAGCATTTGATATAACTGGTGAAAAAATAACAAAAAAATCTGAAATTGAACCAGCAATAACTAACATGCTAAATTCGCCTAATGCTTATTTATTACATGTTTGCATTGATGAATTAGAAAACGTTTGGCCATTAGTACCACCTGGTGCATCTAATGAAAATATGTTAGATAAAAAGGGAAACAATAAATGATGAGTGAAAGAACGAAACAGCAGCTATGCATTAAAGCTTATGACAATTTAGGGGCACTAGAGCGTATTTTACGTGTCATACGTCATCGTGGTGCGCATATTGAAAACTTAACAATGCAAATTGAAGATCAACATATTTTTGCCTTAGTGTTGACATGCACCACCGAACGCAGCGTTGCAGCTTTATGCAATCAAATTAACAAATTAGTGGATGTTATTTCAGTTGAAATATGAATTTGTTTCATCGATAACTGTCGATGAAATAATAATTAAAAATAATATAGATATATTTAGAAAGTTAAACAAAGTTAATAGTATAATGCTTGACCTTTAAAAGAATAAAGATAAAGCAACATACTTGCTTAACAAAAAGTAAAATTGAGAGGAAAACAAAATGGGTACTACAGCGAAATCTGATTATATTTGGTTGAATGGTGAAATGGTTCCATGGGCTGATGCAAAAATACATGTCATGTCTCATGCTTTGCATTATGGTACCTCTGTTTTTGAAGGTGTGCGTTGCTATAACACACATAAAGGCCCAGTTATCTTTCGTCATAAAGAACATGCTCAACGATTATTAAATTCAGCCAAGATTTATCGTTTTCCTGTCCCTTATACGCTAGAAGAGATCATGGAAGCAACTCGCCAAGTCATCAAAAAAAATAATCTTGAA
This sequence comes from Gilliamella sp. B3783, assembly GCF_026536125.1. Classification (NCBI taxonomy): domain Bacteria; kingdom Pseudomonadati; phylum Pseudomonadota; class Gammaproteobacteria; order Orbales; family Orbaceae; genus Gilliamella; species Gilliamella sp. B3783. Next base: position 208,898 of record NZ_JAFNOU010000002.1, on the reverse strand, counting down.
AGTGCATACATCCGCCCTTTAGTCTTTATTGGTGATGTTGGCATGGGCGTTATTCCACCAGCCGGCTACAAAACCGACGTGATGATCGCGGCGTTTCCATGGGGCGCTTATCTTGGTGAAGATGCCTTAGAACAAGGTATTGATGCAATGGTATCATCATGGAATCGTTTTGCACCAAATACCATCCCAGCAGCGGCTAAAGCGGGGGGTAACTACCTATCATCACTACTTATCGGATCAGAAGCTCGAGCTAATGGCTTCCAAGAAGGGATCGCGTTAGACGTAAACGGCCAGCTTTCTGAAGGCTCAGGCGAAAACTTATTTATCGTCAAAGACGGCATACTATTTACCCCATTACTATCATCATCCGCCCTACCAGGGATCACTCGTGATGCTATCATCAAACTTGCACATGATCTAGGAATTGAAGTACGTGAACAAACACTTTCACGTGAATCACTATACCTTGCTGACGAAGTATTTATGACAGGTACCGCGGCCGAAATCACACCAGTACGTAGTGTTGATCGAATCCAAGTTGGTATTGGTCGTTGTGGCCCAATCACAAAACAAATCCAACAAACTTTCTTTGGTTTATTTAACGGTAAAACCGAAGATAAATATGGTTGGTTAGATCCAGTTAAATAAACGTCATTTTCTAATCCACTAATTCATTTTAGTGGATTGGCTTTTTAAAGTTACGATACAAAATTATCAACCGATAGGAATCGGTCGCTTACATAAAAAAATTGGGAGCAAGAAATGCCTAAATATCGTTCAGCCACCTCTATAGAAGGTCGCAACATGGCGGGTGCCCGTGCCTTATGGCGTGCAACAGGCGTAAAAAATGAAGACTTTGGTAAACCTATTATTGCGGTGGTCAACTCATTCACACAATTTGTACCGGGGCATGTTCATTTAAAAGATATAGGTCAACTGGTAGCAAAAGAAATTGAAGCATGTGGTGGCATTGCTAAAGAATTTAACACAATTGCTGTCGATGACGGTATCGCCATGGGTCATGGTGGGATGCTTTACTCACTGCCATCACGAGAATTAATTGCTGACTCTGTAGAATACATGGTTAATGCCCATTGTGCTGACGCCATGATCTGTATTTCAAACTGTGACAAAATCACACCAGGCATGTTAATGGCATCACTTCGTTTAAATATTCCAACGGTGTTTGTGTCTGGTGGTCCAATGGAAGCAGGAAAAACTAAACTTTCAGATCAAATTATTAAGTTAGATTTAGTTGATGCCATGATTCAAAGCGCAAATCCAAATGTCAGTGATGCTGATAGTAAAGCCATTGAGGAGTCTGCCTGTCCAACTTGTGGTTCATGCTCGGGCATGTTCACCGCAAATTCTATGAACTGCTTAACTGAAGCTTTAGGACTTTCATTACCGGGTAATGGATCGTTAGTTGCAACGCATAAACAGCGCGAACAGCTATTTTTAAAAGCAGCTAAACGCATAGTTGAAATCACGAAACGTTATTATGAACATGATGATGAATCTTACCTTCCGCGTTCTATTGCAACCAAATCGGCTTATGAAAATGCCATGTCTCTTGATATCGCTATGGGGGGTTCAACCAACACGGTGTTACACTTACTTGCCACCGCGCAAGAAGGTGAAATCGACTTTACTATGTCGGATATTGATAGATTATCTCGTAAAGTCCCGCATTTATGTAAGGTTGCGCCAAGTACAGCGCTGTATCATATGGAAGATGTACATAGAGCCGGTGGTGTTGTCTCTATCTTGTCTGAACTTGATAAAGCTGGATTACTTAATCGTGATGTTCACAATGTATTAGGACTCTCTTTACACGAAACCTTTGCACAATATGATATCACCCAAACCAAAGACGAATCAGTGAAAAAAATGTATCGAAGCGGCCCTGCCGGTATTCGTACAACGAAAGCATTTTCACAAGATTGCTATTGGGATAGTTTAGATGATGACCGTGTAAATGGCTGTATTCGCGACAAAGAACACGCTTATAGCCAAGATGGAGGTCTTGCCACACTTTATGGTAACCTTGCAGAAGATGGCGCAATTGTTAAAACAGCTGGCGTTGCGGCTGAAAACTTAGTATTCCGCGGCCCTGCTAAAGTTTACGAAAGCCAAGAAGATGCGGTTGATGCAATCTTGGGAGGGCGAGTTGTTGAAGGTGATGTAGTTGTAATCATCTATGAAGGACCAAAAGGTGGACCTGGCATGCAAGAAATGCTTTATCCGACCAGCTATTTAAAATCAATGGGATTAGGCAAAAAATGTGCACTTATTACTGATGGTCGATTTTCTGGCGGTTCTTCTGGCCTATCCATTGGTCATATTTCACCTGAAGCGGCTAATGGTGGGTTAATAGGATTAGTACGTGATGGAGACATTATCGATATTGATATTCCAAACCGTAAATTAGTGTTAGATGTTCCTGTATCTGAACTTGAAAGACGCCGAGTGGCTGAAATGGAACGTGGCGATAAAGCCTTTACGCCTCATGATCGCGATCGCTATGTATCATTTGCCCTTAAAGCCTATGCGAGTTTAGCAACAAGTGCCGACAAAGGTGCGGTTCGTGATAAAAGTAAATTAGGTGGCTAATGTGAAAAAAGAAGAGAATAAGCTCACTGGTGCAGATTATCTAAAAGCGACACTTTGTTCAGCAGTCTATGATGTTGCACAAGTGACCCCGCTTGAAAAAATGGAAAAGATTTCTTTAAGGTTACATAACCAAATTTTTGTTAAACGGGAAGATCGCCAATTAGTCCACAGTTTCAAAATTCGTGGTGCTCAAGCTATGATAGCAAGCCTGACCGAAGAACAACGTAAACGAGGTGTAATTGCAGCATCTGCTGGTAATCATGCACAAGGCGTTGCGCTATCGGCCAGTAAATTAGGGATAAATTCCCTAATTGTGATGCCATTAACTACCGCTGACATTAAGGTAGAAGCGGTAAAAGGTTTTGGTGGTGAGGTATTACTTTATGGGGCCAATTTTGATGAAGCAAAAGCCAAAGCAATAGAACTGGTTGAAGAACAAAATCGCGTCTTTATCCCGCCTTTTGATCATCCCTTAGTGATTGCCGGACAAGGAAGTATTGCTATGGAGTTACTACAGCAAAATGCTAAACTCGATCGCATATTTGTCCCTGTTGGAGGCGGTGGACTTGCTGCGGGCATTGCAGTATTAATTAAGCAAATTATGCCTTCAATCAAAGTGATTGCGGTTGAACCAGAAGATGCCGCATGTTTAAAAGCGGCTCTTGATGCAGGTAAACCTGTTGATTTAAATCGAGTAGGCTTATTTGCTGAAGGGGTTGCCGTTAAACGAATAGGCGATGAAACATTTAGACTTTGTCAACAGTACATTGATGATATTATCACTGTCGATAGTGACGAAATTTGTGCAGCGGTAAAAGATTTATTTGACGATGTACGCGCCATTGCCGAACCGTCAGGTGCTGTGGCGCTAGCGGGATTGAAAAAGTATGTTGCCAAGCACAATATTTGTGGCGAAAACCTAGCTCATATTTTATCTGGAGCTAATTTGAACTTTCATAGTTTGCGTTATGTATCAGAGCGCTGTGAACTAGGTGAAAAACGTGAAGTCCTTCTCGCTGTGACGATTCCAGAAAAGAAAGGTAGTTTTTTGAAATTTTGCCAACTGTTAGGTGGACGTTCAGTCACTGAATTTAATTACCGTTATCATGATGAACAATCAGCATGCGTTTTTGTCGGTGTTAAAATTACCAAAAGTGACGAAAAAGATGAAATTATGCAGGAATTAATTTCTGCTGGTTATGCCGTAGTTGACTTAACCGATGATGAAATGGCTAAATTACATGTTCGATATATGATTGGCGGCAAACCATGTAAACATATTGAAGAACAAGTATACAGTTTCGAATTTCCTGAATCACAAGGCGCACTTCTTAAATTCTTGCAAACATTGGGCACAAATTGGAATATTTCAATGTTCCATTATCGCAGTCATGGCACCGATTATGGAAGAGTGCTTGCCGCTTTTGAAATCGATGAAAGTAGCTATAATCAGTTTAATCAACATTTAACCGAATTGGGTTACGATTTTCATAATGAAACGCACAACCCATCACTCAAACTTTTCCTCACAAATCAATCGTAATTTTTACTAAAAATAAGGATTACCCAAAAATTATTGGGTAATCCTATTAAGATAACATTAAAGTATATTTGCTTAAATATAACTTATTTTAACAGTAACAAATAAAAAATTTAGCCAAATTTTAATTGTCTATTTTAAAGTAAAAATATCATCTGTTGCCTATTGATTCCCCTAATTATTCAGTGCATATTAGTAGAATGTTTATACAACAATTTTTCAAGTCTAGTTGGAATGTGAATAGGGATATTTATCTTCTAATTCATTAATATTAATCAATAGGATATAACTCAATTTTGTTAATTATCATAGATGAAAATAGTTATTTTCATCTAATGTTTATGCAAAAAGATGAGTTAAAAAAGTAACACTTAACAACATAAGGATAATTCATGATAAAAATTGCAGGTGCCCGTAAATTTTATTTATGGCTAGTTGCCATTATTTTATTAGCGAGCGGTTTATTTTGTACAATTTATGGATTTAAATTGATCGCACTAGGCGGTAGCTGGTATTTTGCGATTATGGGATTAGTACAAATAATCACTTCGCTTTTATTATTTAGACAAAGTACCAAAGGGGCTTGGCTATATGGTTTAGCTTACGCATTAACCTTAATTTGGGCTTTATATGAGGTTGGCTTACAATTCTGGCCGCTTTTCTCGCGCTTAATGGTATTTACAGGTTTTGCAATGCTTATTGCATTTGCCTATCCAATGCTTGAGAAAAAAGAAACTGGCGATACGACTGCTGGTAATGGCGGTTATAAATTGGGGATATTTATTTTAGTCTTAATGGGCATTGCGCTTGGCTTTATGTTCAAAGAACACAATGTTATTACAAATCCCGTCCCTTTAGCCAATAATAAACTCGATCCGAGTGATGCGCCTATAGATTGGAAGCAATATGCTAATACGACTAAAGGCACGCGTTTTTCAGGTGCAGATCAAATCACTAAACAAAATGTTAAAGATCTCCAAGTTGCTTGGACTTATCACACAGGTTATATTCCTTCTAATAGTGGATCAGGTCCAGAAGACCAAGAGACACCTTTACAAATTGGCGATAATGTCTATTTATGTACACCAACAAATGTTGTTATCGCATTAGATGCTGATAGTGGCGAACAAAAATGGCGTTATGATCCTAAAGCGACTTCACCTAACTGGCAACGTTGCCGTGGATTAGCCTACTATGAAGACCAAAAAACGTTAGACGATGCCAGTAATAATACAAAAGCGTGTTCGGCACGTATTATCATGAACACAATTGATGCTAGGTTGATGGCGATTGATGCAAATACCGGTAAATTGTGTGAAGATTTTGGTGAACAAGGCGTTGTTGATCTGAAAAAAGATATGGGCGATATTCCTCCGGGTTATTATGAGCCAACAGCGGCCCCTTTAGTAGCGAAAGATGTGATTGTTGTTGGTGGCCGCGTTGCTGATAACTTCTCAGTTAATGAGCCAGGTGGCGTTGTTCGTGCTTTTGATGTCCATTCAGGCAAATTAGTTTGGGCATGGGATCCAGGCAATCCAAATATTACTGATGTTCCGCCAGCTAATGAAACCTATACACGCGGCACAGTAAACGTCTGGGCGACGACAGCTTATGATCCAGAACTTGATCTTGTTTATGCACCAACAGGGAATGCAACACCTGACTTCTTCGGTGGCTATAGAACAAAATACGATGATGAATATAACTCATCAATTGTTGCGCTAGACCGTAAAACGGGACAAATTCGCTGGAAATTTAGAACAGCACATCATGATTTATGGGACTATGACTTACCATCACAACCTTTACTCTACGATATTCCTGATGGAAAAGGTGGCGTTACAAAAGTTATTGTCCAAACAACAAAATCAGGTCAGATCTTCATGTTAGATCGTCAGACCGGTAAACCTGTTGCTGAAGTTCAAGAAAAACCTGTAGCAAAAGGTGATGTAGCAGGTGAATATTACTCCCCTACTCAGCCATTCTCAGTAGGTATGCCATCAATTGGTAACGAAACCTTGACTGAATTTGATATGTGGGGTGCGACACCTTATGATCAATTACTCTGCCGAATTGACTTTGCCGGTTCTGTCTATCATGGTTTATTTACACCACCGAATATGACCAAAACGCTGCAATATCCAGGATCTTTAGGTGGCATGAACTGGGGCAGTGTCGCGGTTGATCCACAAACCAACTTAATGTTTGTTAATGATATGCGAATTGGTTTAACTAACTGGATGATCCCTCAAGATAATATCCCTAAAAATGCTAGCGGTATTGAAATGGGTATTGTGCCACAAAAAGGAACGCCATTTGGTGCGATGCGTTTAAGATTTACCTCTGCCTTAGGTGTTCCATGCCAAAAACCACCTTACGGAACCATGACAGCCATCGATCTTAAATCTCGACAAATTGTATGGCAAAAACCTTTAGGTACAGTCATGGATACAGGTATTTTAGGCATCCCAATGCATTTACCTGCGCCAATTGGCATGCCAACCATCGGTGGACCAATGGCAACTAAATCGGGTCTATTATTCTTTGCTGCAACGCAAGACTTCTATCTTCGAGCATTTGATTCTGTGACCGGTGAAGAAATTTGGAAAGAACGTTTACCCGTCGGTAGCCAAGGTACACCAATGACCTATGTATCACCTAAAACAGGTAAACAATATATTGTCATCTCAGCAAGTGGAGCAAGACAATCACCAGTTCGTGGCGATTATGTTATTGCTTATGCTTTACCTGATAAAAAATAGTTGTTAGCTAAAATAGTTTTAGCCTCATAATAACTGCCATTATATCGTATAGTTTTATCGATATAATGGCAGATAAAATAAACTATCAGCGAATTTATTAAATCTAAACAGTTTAATTCAACTATGGTATTTAACTAAAACACAGACCTTTTTTAAACTGATTGGCGAAATAGCCGCTATCACAAAATCTATTTTCGATTATTTCTATAATTTTAAACAATTCTCCTATTGCTAACTACTTCAGTATTGATCAATAAAATAAATATGAATTTTTTTTTAAAAGTCATGTCCTAATTTGAATGAATAGTAATTCGAATAAATCATTGCAGAAATGATAAACTTATCACCTTATAATGACACAGTCTTTACTGCACAAATTGTGAATCTTTAGTGATAAAAATGGATTTTATAGGAAATGAAAAAAATAGTTTCAAGCTTATGTATAGCGGTATTTTGTTGTTTTACTCTGTGTAATACGCATATGGTGTTTGCCAATAATAACGCTTTAAATTATAACCAACGTGAGCATTTTGATTCCTTTGCTGACTTCTATCAAAGTTTACCGATATTATCCATGCCTATTGATAGCAAAAATATCAGCACCGGAAAATATGTTGATAGTAAATTTTTTCATTTCGATGATGATGATTATCGCTATTATGATAAACCAACTGTTCAAACCGACAATTATTTTACGCTAACAGATCTAAAAGCGATTGGTCGCTTTGAAATGGATGATATCAAATTTATACTCTATGATTTAACTTTTGATAGTATAGGCGAAGGTATCAACGAAGATATCAAATTAATTAATGCTTTTGACAAAAATGGAAAATTTCTAGATGAATTAATGATAGCGGGAAAAACTGGACATGAAGATCATTTGTTTTTCTTTTCATCTACGATTAAAGATCAACTATTTCATATTAAACTAGACGCAGTTTATGAACTTGGTTATGTAGCAGAAGTTAAAGACAATATCTACCAATATAAACAAACGATTAATTTAACTTATCAAGTTCATGACAATCAATTTTACTTACTAGCCCCTCCTGTTAACTGTCAAACTAAAAATTTAAAGCAATATTTGAATAAACTTACCAAACAACAGTTTGCCGATGTTGCTGATATCGTGGCTTTTAGCAACTATATTGATTGTTATCCGGTATCCGAAAATTTGCAAACATATAAACAAATAGCTAATTATATTAAAAATTCTATTCATTATTTTCTAAGTTCTGCTGAATTGAAAACATTACAAAAAAGAATTGGTATTATTGAGGATTAAGTATGTGTTTACCTACTTTTAAATATCATCCCAACGCTTATCAGCTAGATATTTTTAGTCAAAAAGATGGGATTTGCTCGGTTTGTCATAAAATTCGTTCAATAAAATATGACTTACCGCTTTACAGCCAAGAAGAACCTGAATATATCTGTCCATGGTGTATTGCTGACGGTTCTGCGGCAAAAAAATATCACGGTCAATTCAATGATGATAACAGTATAGATGAGCTGCCGCCTGAAAAGCTTGACGAGCTCATATTAAAAACACCCAGTTATTCATCATGGCAGCAAGAAGTATGGTTAACGCATTGTAATGAGCCTTGTGCATTTATCGGTTATGTCGGATTTGCAGAAATTATTCCCTATTTTGATGAGATTAAAGATGATATTGATTACCCAGAGGAGTTATTAAGAACGTCATTATCCAAAGATGGCTCACTGACTGGTTATCTATTTGAGTGTGTTCAATGTGGTAAGAAAAGATTGCATATTGATTGCAACTAAATAGCTATACACCATTTTCATGAAGTTAATTTACCCAATCATCAAAAATCAAATTGTACAAAACGATGAAGCCGATTTAACAATCGGCTTAAAATAGAATCAGACAACACGCTTATTGATATCGCTCTGTTGCTGATAAAGGTATGGCATAAAATAGAAACCTAATAAGATTAATTAATATGTCGAATATAACCTTTCACAATATTAATGCTTTTATCAAACAGCTGTTTCTCGGTTTCGTTAAAGTCAAGTTGAATCACTTTTTTAATCCCATGTTGATCCAAAATTGCCGGTACCCCTATAGCAACATCTTTATAGCCATACTCCCCATCTAAAACACAGCTAAGCGCTAAGGCTCGATGGCTATTAGTAAAAATATGCTGACAAATTTCAGTAATGGTACTAGCGATACCATATTCAGTACAATGCTTATATTTAACGATTTCAAAACCTTTATTTTTTGCTTTAGTCCCAATATCAACAAAATCAATTTTATTTTTTTCAAGTTGATTAAGATTGATACCATAAACCGAAGAATGCGACCAAACCGGAAACTGCGAATCACCATGCTCACCAACTATAAAGGCATCGATGCTTTGTGGTCCTATATCCATTTGCTCACCTAGTAAGCGACGTAATCGCACGGTATCAAGCCAAACTCCTGTACCAATAACTCGATGACGAGGTAAACCTGATAGTTTCCAGACTTGATAAGTAATTGCATCACAAGGATTGGTTGCTATCAAAAAAATACCCTTGAAGCCATTTTTCATCATATTCGGCACAATACTTTCCACAATTTTAGATGTGCCTGCAAGCTCCTCATCACGGCTTTTTTGTGCTAATCCTGAAGTTACTGTAATAATCGCAATATCAATATCAGCACAATCGGTCGATTCACGCAAACTCACTTTGATCATATTTTGCCGATAAGCTGCTGCATCCAAAAGATCTTGAGCATGACCATAGGCTAAATCTTTATTAAGATCGACCAGCGCTATCTCTTCACATATACCACGATTAACAAAAGTATAAGCGGTTGTTGAACCCACATTGCCAACACCAATAATCATCACTTTACGAAGTTTCATCTTTAACCTACCTAATTTTAGTTTAAAAATTTCACAATTAGATTTAGTTATACTCCTGTTTTTTTAAGATTCAAGATGTTAGAAGTAAGATTTAATGTTAGTTGATTGTAAAAATAAACGATGACTAATTCTTGAACAACTTTTTTTTCATTGCTAAAATCATCGACAATCTTAAAAGGAAGGAAAAACAATGAAAAAAAAAATCATTATAGGATTTGGTGTTAGTTTAGTTACACCTTTAACCGCAATGGCAATAAATTTATCAGGTAATCAAACTTTTACTGAAGAAGTCAATATACCATCAACTCATAATTATAATGAACTTGAAGGTGAACTTAATTCAGGCATTGATATATTGAAAAATAGTCAAACTATTTTTGAGAAAAACGTTAACATCAATTTACAACGGAATAATGATTCAAACTCAGATTCCAATATTTCCGGTATTTCAACCAGCTTTGATGGTAATTCCACAACAGTATTTAATGGTGATTTAAACATAGATGTAAAAGGTTTTAAATTTGATGCAATAAGTATATTCAATAATTCAGTTATTGAAGTTAATGGAAAAACAACATTAAATATAGATCACAAAGACAATTCAAATGCAATTTCAATGATTGATGGGATTTTAACACTAAATGGAGAATCAATAATAAATGGTGATCTTAACGTTCAAGAATCAGGAAAATTAATCATTAAAAATAAATCGCAAATAATTGGTCAAGTAGAGGCTTATGATGGTGGAATAGTCGAATTATATTTAGCTGATGGTTCTAAATTTTTAGGATCCGCATATAGTAACGCTGAGATTGATCCAATTGATGGCGTTGATTCTCTAGCTGGTAAGATTATCATTGATCTTGCTAAAAATGCAAATTGGGAAATTGATGAGGATGGTTCCTATATCACGCAATTATCAGGTGCGGGGTCGGTTACATTTGATCACAATACTCAAACTCGATCGCTTTCTTTCAAAAATTTAACTGTTGAAAATCTAAAAGGTGCATTAAATTTCACAATGAGTACCGATATCGCTGCTGAAAAAAGTGATAAACTCATTATCACAAACTCAGCTGAAGGCCATCACACTCTTAATTTGATTAATAATGGCGCAGCAAATACTAATGGTAAAGAAAAATTAACTTTAGTAGAAATAGCTGAAAATGCAATCAGTAATGCCGAATTTAAAACGACTCATGCCATTGAATTGGGTGGATATGTCTATAATATAAATAAAGATGGGAATAATTGGGTCTTAGCGAGTAATAGTAACACGGTTACTAATCCTAATCCTAACCCTAACCCTAACCCTAATCCAGATGATAATAAAAAACCGGATAATAACACAAGCTCAAAACCACAAATTACAACAACAGCAAATGCCAGTGCTGGATTCCTTAATGCCAACTATTTAATGAGTTATGTTGAAACACAAACATTACTGAAACGTTTAGGTGATATGCGGAATAGTGGTACGTTTGGCGATGTTTGGTTAAGGGGCTTTTCTGGAAAATTAGATTCATTTTCGAGCGGTAAATTAAGTAAATTTGACATGAATTATCATGGATTCCAGTTCGGTGCCGATAAACAGTTATCAGAAAACACGCCGTTTGTAATAGGTGCTTTTGTTGGTCAAACTTATGGTGATCCTGACTACCGTAAAGGCGATGGCTCTTTAAGATCATTTAATACAGGGCTTTATACAACGTATTTAGATGAAAGTGGTTTCTACCTAGATGGTGTAGCGAAATATGCACGTCAAAAAAATCATTTCAAAGTGAAAGATACTGCTGATAATCGCGTTCAGGGCACCGGTCATACCAATGGACTTGGCGTATCATTAGAGCTAGGTAAAAAATATCAAATCAACGATTTTTATATTGAACCACAAACGCAAATCGCTTATAGCCACCAAAATGGTACATCAATTAATGCAACCAACGGGCTTAACGTCAAATTAGGTAACTATAACTCATTAATTGGTCGTGCTTCTGCATTGTTTGGTTATCAAGTCAATACTGAAAATAGCAACATTAATCTTTATGCTAAAACAGGCATTGTTCGGGAATTTGATGGCGACACTTATTACAAACTAAATGGAAATAAAGAGAGCCATTCATTTGAAGGAAACTGGTGGAATAACAGCATAGGTGTAAGTGCTCAAGTTAATAAAGCACATACTATTTACCTTGATGTTGAAAGCTCTACGGGTAATCGATTTGATTTACTGCAAGTGAATGGTGGTTACCGTTATTCTTTTTAATCTAACCAGACCATAAAGCCACATTATAATATGAAAACTAAAAATCACATTCTAAATCATATGGGTGTGATTTTTTTTATTATTTTTCTAAATAATTATAAGTTGCTTAACATGGATAAACAGAAAATTGATGTTATAAAACATACTAAATCCTTTCATAGGATTTAGTATGCCTAATTATTGAAATCGATAAATCAGTTTTTATTCTTCATATTACCCCTATCTTTTGTAAAGAAAAGTAAAGCACAAAATGTTTTTATAAACTTGAATAATCGTGTATTATTTGACGCGTTTGAGTAAATTTTCACCACTTGATTCTGTATTATGATTATAAGGAATAGAACAATGAATTTAAGACAAAACATAAAAATAGCGTTAGGTTTAGGATTGTTTACGCCATTGACCACATGGGGTTTAGATGTAAATGGAAATCAAGTTATTACCGAAGAAATAAATGTTCCAAAAACTCACTCAGTAAGTAAACATGGAGCTGGCCTATACAGCGATTCGTTTTTTGGGATTGCAATTTCAGAAGGAAGCAATGTTACTTTTGACAACAAAGTAACGGTAAATCTTTCTGAAAAGGATATTAATAATGTAAATCACTCTGATTTCACTGGTATTAAAGTAGGGCTATCTGATACCAGAGAACCTCAACAACCTACGTTAACTATATTTAATAATGATGTTACTGTTAATTTAGAAAGTACACATTATGATGACGCTGTAGTTGCACTAAATTCTAGTACAGTTATATTCAATGGTACAACAAGATTAAGTATGACCAACAGCCAAGATCCAGATGATAGAGGTTCTGCTATTTTTAGTCATGGAGGATCAGTAATAGTTAATGGAGAATCTCATATTATTGGTGATCTTGAAGCCAATGGTTCAGGAACAATAACCATCAAAAATAGATCAATGATCAAAGGAGATATTGAATCTGATGAAAATAGTTTAATAGACCTTGATCTAATATCAGGTTCTAGAATTGAAGGTAATTTGAATGCATTTAGCAATGCAACCATCAATTTGAAATTAGCAGAAAATTCTCAATTTATTGGTACAGCAGACAGTAGTGATCAATTTTTAGACTCAGATACGGATGACGGAAAAGCCCATCCCGGATTTATCAATATTGATCTAAGTAAAGGTGCCCTTTGGAATATACTCGATAGAGATGATGAAGAAGAGGAAGACGAAGATTTTAATTCCTATATCACGCAATTATCAGGTGCCGGGTCGGTTACATTTGATCACAATACTCAAACTCGATCGCCTTCTTTCAAAAATTTAACTGTTGAAAACCTAAAAGGTGCATTAAATTTCACAATGAGTACCGATATCGCTGCTGAAAAAAGTGATAAACTCATTATCAAAAACTCAGCTGAAGGCCATCACACTCTTAATTTGATTAATAATGGCTCTTCAAAAACCACAGGACAAGAAAAATTAACATTGGTAGACATTGATGAAAATGCAACCAGCACCGCTGAATTTAAAACCGATCATCAAGTTGAGTTAGGTGGATACAAATACCATTTAACTAAAGATGGAAATAATTGGGTATTAGTGAGTAATGGCACTGTTACTAATACAGATAAAAATGATAATAACACAAGCTCAAAACCACAAATTACAACAACAGCAAATGCCAGTGCTGGATTCCTTAATGCCAACTATTTAATGAGTTATGTTGAAACACAAACATTACTGAAACGTTTAGGTGATATGCGGAATAGTGGTACGTTTGGCGATGTTTGGTTAAGGGGCTTTTCTGGAAAATTAGATTCATTTTCGAGCGGAAAATTAAGTAAGTTTGACATGAATTATCATGGATTCCAGTTCGGTGCCGATAAACAGTTATCAGAAAACACGCCGTTTGTAATAGGTGCTTTTGTTGGTCAAACTTATGGTGATCCTGACTACCGTAAAGGCGACGGCTCTTTAAGATCATTTAATACAGGGCTTTATACAACGTATTTAGATGAAAGTGGTTTTTACCTAGATGGTGTAGCAAAATATGCACGTCAAAAAAATCATTTCAAAGTGAAAGATACTGCTGATAATCGCGTTCAGGGTACCGGTCATACCAATGGACTTGGCGTATCATTAGAGCTAGGTAAAAAATATCAAATTAACGATTTTTATATTGAACCACAAACGCAAATCGCTTATAGCCACCAAAATGGTACATCAATTAATGCAACCAACGGGCTTAACGTCAAATTAGGTAACTATAACTCATTAATTGGTCGTGCTTCTGCATTGTTTGGTTATCAAGTCAATACCGAAAATAGCAACATTAACCTTTATGCTAAAACAGGCATTGTTCGGGAATTTGATGGCGATACTTACTACAAACTAAATGGAAATAAAGAGAGCCATTCATTTGAAGGAAACTGGTGGAATAACAGCATAGGTGTAAGTGCTCAAGTTAATAAAGCACATACTATTTACCTTGATGTCGAAAGCTCTACGGGTAATCGATTTGATTTACTACAAGTGAATGGTGGTTACCGTTATTCTTTTTAATCTAACCAGACCATAAAGCCGCATTATAATATGAAAACTAAAAATCACATTCTAAATCATATGAATGTGATTTTTATCTCAATAAATCAGCACGTTTCTTACCGTATCATCTATTGCTCAAATAGAGAACATAGTCTGCTATTTTACAACGTTTTTATTTAGAATGAATTCATATAGATAAATGGGGAAATATTTATTCCCGCTAAGTAAAAATAATTTGACATTTATTATTTAAATGATAATAATTCTCATTAACATTTAAATAATAATATTTATGTAAAAAAAGATAACTATTTCTAATGATTATATCAGATATAACAACTCACGACTTTGTTACTATTTAATTGATTTCTAGTATGTTATACAACAGGAGCTGATAATGGAATTTAATTTATTCAATAACAATAATAAAACAGTATTTAGGACGATACTGTCATCGTTAATTATAATTGCTGGACTATTTTGTTCAGCCCAAGCAGCCGAAAAAAAATTTAAAGTCGTGACAACTTTTACCGTGATCCAAGATATGGCCCAAAACGTCGCCGGTGATGCCGCTGATGTTGAATCGATCACTAAAGTGGGGGCCGAAATCCACGAATACGATCCGACACCACAAGATATTACTAAAGCCCTTTCTGCTGATTTAGTATTATGGAATGGTCTTAACTTAGAATTATGGTTTAAACGTTTTTTTGAAGATATTAAAGATGTGCCCTCTGTTGTAGTTACTGAAGGTATTGAACCGATGCCAATTCAAGAAGGTAGTTATAAAGGTAACCCAAATCCTCATGCTTGGATGTCTCCGACACTTGCTTTAACTTATATAGAAAATATTCGCGCAGCGTTTGTTAAATATGATCCTAAACATGCTGATATTTATAACCAAAATGCAGCTGACTATATTGCCAAGATAAAAGCGCTTGATGCCCCACTACGTGAACGTTTAACTAAAATTCCTGATGCTCAACGTTGGTTAGTAACCAGTGAAGGGGCTTTTAGCTATCTAGCTCGAGATTATAATTTAAAAGAAGCTTACTTATGGCCCATTAATGCAGAACAACAAGGAACACCAAAACAAGTTAAAAATCTTATCGACTTAGTCAAAGCAAAAAACATTCCTGTATTATTTAGCGAAAGTACCATTTCAGATAAACCAGCAAAACAAGTAAGCAAGGAAACCGGTGCCAAATATGGAGGCGTTTTATACGTCGATTCTTTATCAACAAAAGATGGGCCGGTACCTACATATATTGATTTATTAAAAGTTACTGTTGAAACAATAGCTAAAGGATTTGAAAAATAATGACTCAAATTTGCCTAAATGTTGATGATATTACCGTGACTTATAATAATGGTCATACCGCAATTCATGATGCCAGTTTTAAGCTCAATGGCGGCACTATATGTGCCCTTGTTGGCGTAAATGGAAGCGGTAAATCGACTTTGTTTAAAAGTATTATGGGAATGATCAAACCAACTCAAGGACACGTAACATTTAATAATATTCCAGTAAGGCAGGCATTAAAGCAAAATATCATTGCTTACGTTCCACAGACTGAAGAAGTTGATTGGGACTTCCCAGTTTTAGTTTCTGATGTTGTGATGATGGGACGATACGGGCATATGTCTTTTTTTCGTATTCCGAGTCAGGAAGATAAAAAACAAGTTGATATTGCACTTGAACGCGTCAATATGCTTGATTTTAAACATCGACAGATTGGTGAACTTTCAGGTGGGCAAAAAAAACGTGTTTTTTTAGCTCGAGCATTGGCTCAGCAAGGAAAAGTATTGCTATTAGATGAACCCTTTACCGGTGTTGATGTTAAAACAGAAAATGCAATCATTGATTTGCTTAAAGCGCTACGTAAAGAAGGGCATTTAATTTTAGTATCAACCCATAATTTAGGCAGTGTGCCTGAATTTTGTGATCAGGTGGTGTTGATTAATCAAACTGTTCTGGCATTTGGTCCAACTAAAACCACATTTACTCCTCAGAATTTAATGACAACCTTTGGTGGTGCATTACGTTATTTAAGTCTATCTGGTGCTCAATTACATGAAGACGAAGATCCGCGTAAAGTATCGATACTAACCGATGACGAACGTGCAGCGATTTTTTATGGTGAAGGTAAGGATGATTCACCTCATCAAAATTTACTTGTTGAACAGCAAGGTAATGAACCAAAAGGACAACAATAAATGGAATTCCTACTTGAACCTTTTACTTATAGCTTTATGTTTAAAGCCATTTGGGTAAGTAGCATTGTAGGGGCCGCCTGTGCGTTTTTATCGGCTTTTTTAATGCTAAAAGGCTGGTCACTAATGGGGGATGCACTTTCCCACTCAGTAGTACCAGGTGTTGCCGGTGCCTATGCGCTTGGGCTACCCTATTCTGTCGGCGCTTTTTTTACAGGATTACTTGCCGCACTGGCCATTATTATTGTGCGCACCATTACTCGATTAAAAGAAGATGCAATTATTGGTTTTATCTTTTCTACTTTTTTTGCTGTCGGCCTGTTAATTATTTCACTCAATCCAACTTCCGTTAATGTGCAAACTATCATTTTTGGTAATATTCTTGGCATTGACGATAGTGATATGTGGCAAGTACAAATTATTATTTTAGTGTCATTTATACTATTACTGTTGTTTTGGAAAGATTTGTTAGTTGTTTTCTTTGATGAAACTCATGCCAGATCAATTGGTTTAAAACCCTTACAATTAAAAATTCTTTTTTTCACTATTTTAAGTGCTTGCACAGTAGCCGCTTTGCAAACGGTGGGCGCAATTTTAGTTATCGCAATGGTCGTCACCCCTGGTGCAACGGCTTACCTATTAACGAATCGTTTTTCACATCTATTAATTATTTCGGTCGTGATTGGTGCATCAACCAGTGCAATAGGTGCTTGGATTAGCTATTTTCTCAATGGTGAAACCGGTGGTGTAATTGTTACACTACAAACCTTAGTTTTTATGACTGCATTTTTATTTGCACCTAGACAAGGCTTAATTTCTAATAAGCGAAAAATAAAACAATCAAAGTTAAAGAAAGGGGCAAATGTATGACAGAATTATGGGATTTTATCTATTATCCATTAACCTTGCCCTTTATCCAACGTGCTATTTTAGCCGCCATGGCAACAGGTATAGTTTGTGCACTACTTTCTTGCTTTTTGGTTTTAAAAGGTTGGTCATTAATGGGCGATGCCATCTCGCATGCTGTATTACCTGGGATTGTGTTAGCTTATTTAGCAGGCATTCCAATTATCATTGGTGCATTTGTTTCTGGCTTATGTTGCTCTGTGGCAACTGGCTACATTAAAGAACATAGCCGAATTAAAGAAGATACGGTAATGGGCATTGTCTTTTCAGGCATGTTTGCTTTTGGCTTAGTGCTTTTTTCAAAAGTCGACACATCACAACATCTAAATCATATTTTATTTGGCAGTGTGCTTGGGACAAGTTACGATGAATTAAAACAAATCATCTTAATTGCTGCCACAGTTTCAATTTTAATCATTATAAAACGTCGAGATCTTATGCTATATTGCTTTGATGCAATACAGGCTCAAGTGATCGGATTACCCGTTCGCTTATTACATTATGGTTTGCTCAGTGTTCTTGCTTTAACCATAGTCGGTTCACTCAAAGCTGCTGGGGTGATTTTAGTGATTGCCATGTTAATTTCCCCTGGCATTACTGCATTTTTACTCACTAAACGTTTTGATATGATGTTGATTATTGCTGTTATCGTTTCGGTATTTTCAACATTGACAGGCACATTGATTAGCTACTATTCAGACGCATCCACCAGTGCCTGCATTGTTATTTTACAAGCAATTATTTTTGTTATAGCACAGGTTTATCAATATGTCGTTTATAAAAGAACACAAAACTAACTGAACTTGCGCAAATGTTTAAAATCAACCATTTGCGCATCTATATCAGCAATATAAAAGTAATTACTCGTCATCCAAATATTTACTTGAATCGGCGTAATTATCAAAGCGCGAAAACTGGCCTTGGAACTTTAATCTGACTTTACCAATAGGACCATTACGTTGCTTACCTAAAATAATTTCGGCAATACCTTTATGTTCTGAAGTCTCATTATAAACTTCATCACGATAGATAAACATAATCACATCGGCATCTTGTTCAATGGAACCTGACTCACGTAAGTCCGAGTTAACCGGTCTTTTGTCTGCTCGCTGTTCCAAACTACGATTAAGTTGTGATAAAGCAACAACAGGAATCTGTAATTCTTTCGCTAATGCTTTTAAAGAACGTGAAATTTCAGCGATTTCTAAGGTTCGATTTTCAGACATATTAGGAACACGCATAAGCTGTAAATAGTCGACCATAATCATACTCAAACCTTTATGTTCACGATAAATACGTCTTGCTCTTGAGCGTAATTCCATAGGGGTAAGTCCCGATGAATCATCAATATAGATATTTTTTTTCTCTAAAAGCAATCCCATCGTACTCGATATTCTGGCCCAATCATCATCTTTCAGCTGACCTGTTCGAATACGTGTTTGATCAACCCGAGAGAGCGATGCCAACATACGCATCATAATCTGTTCTGAGGGCATTTCTAAACTGAAAATCAGCACAGGCTTTTCTTGCATCATTGCTGCATTTTCACACAAATTCATAGCAAAAGTCGTTTTACCCATCGATGGTCTTGCTGCAATAATAATAAGATCTGAACGTTGTAAACCAGCTGTTTTCTTATCTAAATCAATAAATCCGGTTGAAACACCTGTCACTCCGTCGTGTGGACGCTGAAAGAGTTCTTCAATTTTGGCAACCGTTGCCTCGAGTACATCGGTAATACTCTTCGGTCCTTCACCCTGTTTTGTTCGGCTTTCCGCTATTTGGAATATTTTACTTTCGGCTAAATCTAAAATTTCGCTACTATCTCGCCCTTCAGTTGCATAACAGTTATCAGCAATATCATTTGATGCGCTAATCAGTTCACGTAAAATCGCTTGCTGACGAATAATATCACTGTAAGCAACGACATTAATTGCACTTGGGGTATTTTTTGAAAGTTCAGCCAAATAGGCAAATCCGCCAACATCAGCAAGAATATCCTTACTTTCTAAACTTTCCGATAGTGTAATTAAATCAATTGGCGTACCTTTACCGACCAAAGTATGCATTTCTGAAAAAATTAATTGATGATGACGAGAATAAAAATCGCGCTCAGTAATCATTTCAGCCACAACATCCCATCGTTGATTATCAAGCATTAAACTGCCAAGCACGGCTTGTTCTGCTTCAATAGAGTGTGGTGGCAATTTGATATTATGCAGTTTTGATTTTTTTGTTTCTTTATTTTTATCATCTTTACTGGAATTGATATCATCAGTATTCATTGCATTCATCTTTTTAGTTAAATTGGATTAGTTATAAGCAATTATGCTTAATGTAAAAATAATGGACCTAAAAAAGAATTGGGGATCTGATATTTCGATGGATAGTCCACTTGAACCAAATACAACCCTTCCGGTTTTGCTGTTGCAGCAGCGAGTGTTCGATCTTTAGCTTTGAGCAAATCAAGAATCCATTGTGGCTGCTGATTGCCTGCACCGACCTCGATTAAACTGCCTACAATATTACGTACCATATGATGCACAAAAGCATTCGCTTTGATATCCACAATAATATATTCAGCTTGCCTTGTCACTTCAATATGATGAATATTACGCCAAGGGGTTAATGACTGACACTGAGCCGCTCTAAATGATGTAAAATCATTTTCACCTAATAAATATTGCGCAGCTTGATGCATTAATGTTTCATTCAATGGCAAATAATAATGAGAAACACCTTTAGCTAAAATTGCCGGTCGATAACGATGATTATAAATCACATAACGATACCGCCTTGCCGTTGCACTAAATCGCGCATGAAAACTATCATCGACTGAGTGTGACCACCGCACAGCAATATTAGTTGGTAAATGCGAATTCACCCCCATCGTCCAGGCACCGTGTGAACGTTGGGCTTGGGTTTCAAAATGAACCACCTGCCCTGTAGCATGCACACCGGCATCGGTTCTGCCCGCGCAAAAAACGGTAATGGGTTCATTAGCGACAATCGATAAGGCCGTTTCTAACCTTTCTTGAACAGAGTCGTGCGACTGCTGCTTTTGCCAACCAAAATAGTCACTACCATCGTACTCAATACCCAGTGCAATTTTACAGATAGTCATTAATGAGTATCTCGAGGGTCTCTATCAGCATCAAAGCGCCTAAATAACGAATATTATCTGCAACTGACCAATATTGAATTTGCTCATAATTACCATAGCTGTGCCTTAGATTAGCTAATTTTATGGTTAATTTATCTTCAGATTCAGTATTGACCTCGGTAACAGGGGTA
The DNA here is from genome assembly GCF_026536125.1 of Gilliamella sp. B3783. NCBI lineage: Bacteria > Pseudomonadati > Pseudomonadota > Gammaproteobacteria > Orbales > Orbaceae > Gilliamella > Gilliamella sp. B3783. The sequence continues at coordinate 187,904 of NZ_JAFNOU010000002.1, read as the reverse complement.
GGTAAATCATCATGTCGCACTTCGACGTCATAGTCATTAAAACGTGTCATGTCTAATTCAATGGGTAAACTACTTGACACATTGACTGATTGCGCAAGCCCATAAAAAACTGGAACAATGATCGATTCAATTGATACCGGCAATTGATAATTATTCATTACTTTGCGAATTTGATTTACTTGTGATTTTTCGCTGAGTGTCAAATGCTCAGTTTGATGAGAAATCGGTAACAAATTAAAGGCTAATTGATTATCAAATATGGCATTTTCAACTGGCATACCATTTAACAACCGAGCACTCTGCCCCGCTAATTCATCAACCCCTGATTTACCATATAAAGAGGATGGAATAAAATTAGTAACATGCAAATTGGTAAGTAATTCAATATCTGTCAAAGGTGTAATACAACGCAATAATTGGCAGACTGTCGCACTAGCAACAGCAATGATATTTTCATTACGATACTCAGTTAATACATTATTATTTACCTTAGGAACGACTAAAGGTATATGATCTTCATCGACAAAATAACCACTTGCATCAATCACAATACAGCCCGATTGTGCTGCTATCTGCGCATACGTTTCACTGGTTTTAACACCCGCAACAAAAAAAGCAAAATGGCATTGTCCCCAATCCATTTGATTACTATCAACAACCGTTAAATTTTTACCCGAAAAACGTACAATTTCGCCTTCACTATTATCACTGCCAACTAAATAAAGATTTTCAATTTCGAATCGATTAGCTTGTGCTAAGTTATCTTGTTGTAACAATTCAACTAATGCAGAACCAACTTGCCCTGTCGCACCAACAATCGCAATATTCCATGCAGACATATCTTAAACCTAATTAAAAAAAGTATAGGCTATTATACCATTATCTTATCTAAGATAGCGCAAAAGATCATAACAAACATGATGTAGTATTTCTAACCCATTTATGTTTAACCAAATAGTCTATATAAACTATAGGGTAATGTAATTATCATTCGCCAACATTGATTAAAATTAATAGTTTTTAATTCTATAATAGAATTTTAGAATTGATTATTTTTTTTATTACTATTACCTTATTTTTATAAATTATTCGGAAAAACTCCTATTAGTAAACGTCATATATCTTTTTAAAAAAGTTAAAACTTTTTATGTTTTCAAAATTGATAGGAAATCATTAATTGTTACCCTATTTTTTGCATAGAGCATATTAGTCCTTCTTCCTTATTACTCTTTCAACACCCTAAAAACAACCGACTCATTTTTAAACCATTATTGACCATCTTCATGTTGTGTCTTTTTATTATCCTCGGATAAAGGGTTACCTTCTTCCTTACAAAGCACTTCAGGATCATAATAAAAAAAGAACCATCCACAGCCATCTTTAGATGGCCTAATACACCAATCAACATCGAAATTCCAATCAGTTAAATATTTTCCCTGAACAATTAATTTGGTTATATAGTTTTTACTTATTTTGTCTAAATTAATATTATTAACGTTCTTCCATTTCAGAAGAGTAAAAATTCTTTCTGCAAGCTTTATATGGGTAGCTATAGAGTTTTTTCTTACGATTAAACAAGCCGATCCAATTAGTAAACCAAGCGAACTAAAACCGATGAAAAGATTTTCCAAAGAAAAGTCTAAAACAAGATAATTCATTAATAATACACAAAAAATATAAAATATTAACGCAGGCCAAAAACAAACTTTTAAAGCTTGGTTACGCCCAGCATAGCATGGTGGGATAAGAGAAATAATTTGCTCACTGGGTTTCAACATGGCATAAACCTCGTAATAATCATCACGTTTTTCAGCAATTACTTCAACTTGATCACCCTTATTAAATTTATAAAAACCCAGCCAACCTTTAAGGGTAATATCATTATCAAGTTGGCAGTAATATATTGTGCTTTAACATAATTACTAAGATCACCGCCATTAGCATGACCCAAAGCCGCGAGCCCTGCTGCGGTATTACCGTTTAATGTAGCAAGTAAAGCGCCTCTTTGTAATTTAGCTTTTTGTTTTTCTCTTTGTTCTTCACTTAAATAAGCGCCATCAGCAAGTGGAGCATAACAAAAGAGCCCTTTAAAATCAGTTAGTGTACCTGTTAATTTTATTAAGTCTTTAGGTGGCAATGTTGGATCTTCTATTTTGAGTCCTGTTTTTTTTAACACCTGATCTTTATCTTTATAAGTGATATCTTTGCCGTCATATTTTGCATAGCACATATTCGGTCTTATTCCTTATTGCTATTTCAACACCCTAAAAACCACCGACTCATTTTTAAACCATTATTGACCATCTTCATGTTGTGTCTTTTTATTATCCTCTGATAAAGGGTTACCTTCTTCCTTACAAAGCACTTCAGGATCATAATAAAAAAAGTACCACCCATTACCACTTAGGGAAGGTTTTATATATGGATCTGTATCTTGCTGCCAATCAGTTAAAACTTTCCCTTGAGTAATTGATTTATCGATATATTGTTTACTTACAGTAATTAAATTAATATTTTTGACATTTTTCCATCCTAAAAGAGTGAAAATTCTTTCCGCAAGTTTTATATGAGTAGCAATTGAATTTCTCTTAACAATTACTGAAGCCGGTCCGATGAGTAAACCAAGCGAACTAAATCCGATTAAAAGATTTTCGAAAGAAAAGTCTAAAACAAAATAATTCATTAATAATACACAAATGATATAACATATAAATACTATCCAAAACCAAGCTTTAAAAGCTTGATTGCGACCAGCATAACAGAGGGGGATAATAGAAATAATTTGCTCGCTGGGTTTTAACATGGCATAGACTTCATAATAATCATCACGTTTCTCGGCTATCACTTCAACTTGATCACCCTCATTAAATTTATAATAACCCAGCCAACCTTTGAGGGTAATATTATTATTAAGTTGGGCAGTAATGTATTGTGCTCGAAAATAATTACTGCGGTCGCCACCATTAGCACGCCCCAATGCTGCAAGTCCCGCTGCGGTATTGCCATTTAACGTAGCAAGTAAAGCACCTTTTTGAAGTTTGGCTTTCTGTCTTTCTTTTTGTGCTTCACTTAAATAAGCGCCATCACCAAGTTGAGCATAACAAAAAAGTCCTTTAAAATCAGATAGTGTACCTGTTAATTTTATTAAGTCTTTAGGTGGCAACGTTGGATCTTCTATTTTAAGCCCTGTTTTTTTTAACACCTGTTCTTTATCTTTATAAGTGATATCTTTGCCATCATATTTTGCGTAGCACATATTCGGTCTTATTCCTTATTGCTATTTTAACACTCTAAAAACAACCGACTCATTTTTAAACCATTATTGATCATCTTCATGTTGTGTCTTTTTATTATCCTCTGCTAAAGATTTGCTTTCTTCCTTACAAAGGATTTCTGGATCGTAATAATAAAAACTCCAACCTGCGCCTGATTTAGGCGGTCTAATATATGGATCTGTATTATAATTATATGCACTTGAGTATTTACCTAGCATCGTTAATTTAACAACATATTGTTTACTTATTTTAGTTAAATTTATATTTGCAATATCTTTCCAACCTAATAATTTAAAAATTCTTTCGGCAAGTTTTATATGAGTGGCGATTGAGTTTTTGTTTACAAGTAAACAAGCCGATCCAAATAATAAACCAGTAACAGTAAAACCAATGAAAAGATTCTCAAAAGAAAAGCCTAAAATAAGGTAAGTCATCAATAAAGTTAACACAATGTAAAAAATAAACATTGGCCAAAAATACATTTTTAAAGCTTGATTGCGACCTGCAAAACATAATGGAATAAGTGAAATAATTTGCTCGCTGGGTTTTAACATGGCATAAACCTCGTAATAATCATCACGTTTTTCAGCAATTACTTCAACTTGATCACCCTCATTAAATTTATAAAAACCCAGCCAACCTTTAAGGGTAATTTCATTATTAAGTTTGGCAGTAATGTATTGTGCTCGAAAATAATTACTTCGGTCACCGCCATTAGCATGGCCCAATGCGGCTAAACCTAAAGCTGTATTGCCATTTAACGTAGCCAGTAATGCCCGCTTCTGTAATTTAATTTTTTGTTTTTCTTTTTGTTCTTCACTTAAATAAGCGCCATCACCAACTGGAGCATAACAAAAAAGTCCTTTAAAATCAGATAGTGTGCCTGTTAATTTTACTAAGTCTTTAGGTGGCAACGTTGGATCTTCTATTTTAAGCCCTGTTTTTTTTAACACATGATCTTTATCTTTATAAGTGATATCTTTGCCGTCATATTTTGCATAGCACATATTCGGTCCTATTCCTTATTACTATTTCAACAGCCTAAATACAACCGACTCATTTTTAAACCATTATTGACCATCTTCATGTTGTGTCTTTTTATTATTATCTGATAGAGGTTTACCTTCTTCCTTACAAAGCACTTCAGGATCGTAATAAAAAAAATAAAGTCCTTCACCAGATTTAGTTGGTTTAATGTATTGATCAATAAGATCGTTGTACACATATGAATATTTACCACTAGCTATTAATTTCTTAACATATTGTCTACTTATGGAGATTAAGTTTATATTAGCGACATTTTGCCACCCTAAAACTGTAAAAATTTGTTCTGAAAGTAAAGCAAAAGTTGATATTGATTTTTTGTATAATAAAAAGTAAGCAGGACCAAAAAGAATTCCGGAGCCGATGTATGCACTAACAATATCGTCTAAATTAAAACTACCGAAAAAATATAAAATAATTGCGGTAAAAATCACATAGAATAAAAAAAGAGGTAATTTAAAGTATTTAAACAATTGTTTTCGACCACCTAAACAAAGTGGAATTATTGAAATAATATGCTCACTGGGTTTTAACATAGCATACACTTCATAATAATCATCATGTTTTTCAGCGACTACTTCAACTTGATCACCCTCATTAAATTTATAAAAACCCAGCCAACCTTTAAGGGTAATATCATTATTAAGTTTGGCGGTAATATACTGCGCAGGAAACAAGTTACTACGATCACCACCTTCAGCATGTCCCAAAGCCGCGAGCCCTGCTGCAGTATTACCATTCAAAGTAGCAAGTAAAGCACCTTTTTGAAGTTTGGCTTTCTGTTTTTCTCTTTGTTCTTCACTTAAATAAGCGCCATCACCAAGTTGAGCAAAACAAAAAATCCCCTTAAAATCAGATAATGTACCTGTTAATTTTACTAAATTTTTAGGTGGCAACGTTGGATCTTCTATTTTGAGTCCTGTTTTTATTAACACCTGATCTTTATCTTTATAAGTGATATCTTTGCCGTCATATTTTGCATAGCACATATTCGGTCTTATTCCTTATTGCTATTTTAACACCCTAAAAAAAATCGACTCACTTTTAAATCATTATTGATCATCTTCATGTTGTGTCTTTTTATTATCCTCTGCTAAAGGTTTGCTTTCTTCCTTACAAAGGATTTCTGGATCGTAATAATAAAAACTCCAACCAACACCAGATTTAGGCGGTCTAAAATACGGATCTATTTTATTATTATAATCATTTGAATATTTACCTAAAGCCATCAATTTAACAATATATTGTTTACTTATTTTGGGTAAATTAATATTAATGACATCTTGCCAACCTAATAAATTAAAAATTTTTTCAGCAAGAGTAATATGGGTTGCAATGCAATTTTTACATACAATTAAGACAGCCAATCCAAACATTATACCTAAAGTCCCGAAACCTATGAAAATATTCTCCAAACTAAAATCTAAGAAAAAATAGTTCATCAATACTCCACAGAAAATATAAAATATAAGCGTTGGGAAAAAATAATGTTTTAAAGCCTGATTACGTCCGCCCACACAAGGAGGAATGATCGAAATAATTTGCTCACTAGGTTTTAACATGGCATAGACTTCATAATAATCCTCATGTTTTTCAGCAATTACTTCAACTTGATCACCATCATTAAATTTATAAAATCCCAGCCAACCTTTAAGGGTAATTTCATTATTAAGTTTGGCGGTAATATATTGCGCAGGAAACAAGTTACTACGATCACCCCCATTAGCATGTCCCAATGCGGCTAAACCTAAAGCTGTATTGCCATTTAACGTAGCCAGTAATGCCCGCTTCTGTAATTTAATTTTTTGTTTTTCTTTTTGTTCTTCACTTAAATAAGCGCCATCACCAACTTGAGCAAAACAAAAAATCCCCTTAAAATCAGATAATGTACCTGTTAATTTTACTAAATTTTTAGGTGGCAACGTTGGATCTTCTATTTTGAGTCCTGTTTTTATTAACACCTGATCTTTATCTTTATAAGTGATATCTTTGCCGTCATATTTTGCATAGCACATATTCGGTCTTATTCCTTATTACTATTTCAACACCCGAAAAACAACCGACTCATTTTTAAACCATTATTGACCATCTTCATGTTGTGTCTTTTTATTATCCTCTGATAAAGGGTTACCTTCTTCCTTACAAAGCACTTCAGGATCGTAATAAAAAAAATAAAATCCATCACCATTTTTTGTAGGTCTTGAATAAGCATCTGTATTTTTGCGAGGTTCTAAAGAATACTTATTTTGAGCAATCAATTTAGCAATGTATTGTCTGCTCACTTTTAATAAATTAATATTACTTACGTCTTTCCATCCCAAAAGGGTAAAAATTCTTTCTGCAAGTTTTATATGGGTAGCGATAGAGTTTTTATTTACGATTAAGCACCCCGATCCAAATAAAAAACCAGTAACAGTAAAACCAATGAAAAGATTCTCAAAAGAAAAGCCTAAAATAAGGTAAGTCATCAATAAAGTTAACACAATGTAAAAAATAAACATTGGCCAAAAATACATTTTTAAGGCTTGATTGCGACCTGCAAAACATAACGGAATAAGTGAAATAATTTGCTCGCTAGGTTTTAACATGGCATACACTTCATAATAATCATCATGTTTTTCAGCGACTACTTCAACTTGATCACCCTCATTAAATTTATAATAACCCAGCCAACCTTTAAGGGTAATATCATTATTAAGTTTTGCGGTAATATATTGCGCAGGAAACATGTTACTACGATCCCCCCCATTAGCATGACCCAATGCGGCTAAACCTAAAGCTGTATTGCCATTTAACGTAGCCAGTAATGCCCGCTTCTGTAATTTAATTTTTTGTTTTTCTTTTTGTGCTTCACTTATGTAAGCACCATCTGCAAGTGGGGTATAACAAAAAAGCCCTTTAAAATCAGATAGTGTACCTGTTAATTTTATTAAGTCTTTAGGTGGTAACGTTGGATCTTCTATTTTGAGTCCTGTTTTTTTTAACACCTGATCTTTATCTTTATAAGTGATATCTTTGCCGTCATATTTTGCGTAGCACATATTCGGTCTTATTCCTTATTGCTATAAATATTCATGCATCCACAGGAATATAACAATATGATAAAATTTATTTTTTAGCTAGCTGAATTGCTAAAAAAAGAACAGATCTTTTTACTACTTTAATCAAACTAGTTTTACCTAACCGAAAAACACATTATCTAAATAATATAAATTGAGTTAACAAAATTACTACATAGTCAAAATTATTTGGAAGGCAGATCGCTAAATTCGCTCAAAATCAATTACAGAACTTAGTAACTTGATTAATGTAATTATAATTTTAATAGGCTACTTTAATTATTATGAAAAAAACTACACTGTCTGTGATTGCCAAACAGGCAAATTTATCGATTGCGTCGGTATCTAGGGTGCTTAAAAAACCTCATTTAACCTCTGTTACAACGCAATCTAAAGTTTACCGAGCGATTGAAGAGTTAAAGATTGATATAAGTTGTAATTTAAAGCCTCATAGCCATTTTGATAAATCTAATCGCATTTTAGTTTTGGATAATCAATTTACACCATATACATTAATTAACTATGGACTGGAGCAGACGTTAAGACAAGCAGGTTTTACAGTATTTTATTTTCGCTTTCCATGCCAATCTAAAACTGATATTCATCATTTAATTCAATTTATTAACCAAAACACCTTTGCCGGAATTTTAGTGATTAATGATGCACCTTACTTAAGTGAGCTTGAACAATTTAAAAAAGCATTGCCACCAATTGTTTTAATAAATCATTTTTCGCGTAATTTTACCTGTGTTTATTTTGATCATTTGATGATCGGTTACCAAATAACGCAATATTTATTAGAAAACGCACATCAAAAAATCGCAATTTTGATGAATGATAACAATAAAATTTGTTCCACACTTTTTTTGCAAGGGTATCAACAAGCGTTACTCAGAGCAAATATAGAATTTAATCCTCACTATCTTGTTGAGCGTTGCATTAGTTATGAACATGGCAGAGCTGCCGTAAAAAAACTAATCAATAGCAATAATCCACCTTCAGCGATTATTTGTGGTGATAATAGTAGTTTGAGCTATCCAGAAAAGAATTATCATAATTTGCAATGTCATCTTTCCGATTATCATGTTGTTTTAGGTGCATTACATCAAGCTCATGAAAGTCAAGCTCAGCTAGTTCGTCCGCTTACTATAACCTATGTGGGCCATGCAAGTGCAAGGCAATATAACGAATTAGATAAATTAAGTCGAATAAATAAACCATTGTATAAAATGGGCCAAGATTCCGCTAATTTGCTTTGTCAACATATTGATAATGCTATAAAAAACGTTAAAAGCTATCACATTATAGAAGCAGAACCTCGTTTTTATTAATGATTAACATCAACTTTAACTTTACCCGATATTACGAGCAATAAATAGCATAAATTATCTAGGCAACGATGTTCTATAATCAAACTGATATCAGGCGTTTTGGTGATAGTTGATTAAATTTTTGTATACCAATACCGATAAACTGTTGTTCTTGATAAATTCGAACTAATGTTTCGCTCGATACTGATGTATCAAGTACAATATTTCGGCCTAACAATATGTCTTTTCCTTGAATATCAGTTAAAGTAATTTTTGGATAATCTTGCACAGGACTATCCACTGGCATAAGTAAAGCTTGTTTATCGGTAATGTGTTGTAATTCATCCAAGCTGATCATTTTATCAATCGGATAATTTGATACTTGCAAACGTCTTAAATAAATAACATGCGCGCCACAGCCAAGTAGTTCGCCCAAATCATCAATAATGGTTCGAATATAAGTGCCCTTCGAGCAATGTATTTCTAATGTTAATTGGTTATTATCTGGATTAAATTGAATAAATTGATTTTGGTAGACAGTAATAGGCCTTGCTTCACGTTCAATCACAATACCTTGACGTGCGTACTCATATAGGGGTTTACCTTGATATTTTAATGCTGAAAACATGGTCGGTACTTGTAAAATATCGCCACGAAAATGCGTTAATGCTTCATCAATTTGTGATTGAGAAATATTAACAACTTTAGAACAAATAATTTGACCATCTGCATCTGAAGTATCAGTTCGTTCGCCTAACTGGGCAACCACGCGATAGCGTTTGTCTGAATCTAACAGGTATTGCGAAAATTTGGTCGCCTCACCAAAACAAATTGGTAACATGCCTGTTGCTAAAGGATCAAGTGCACCTGTGTGCCCTGCTTTTTTTGCATTGAACAGCCTTTTTACTTTTTGAAGTGCATCATTAGAAGTCATACCTTGCGGTTTATCTAACAATAAAACGCCGTGAATGTCACGGCGAATTTTTTTTGTATTCATCATTGGTGCTTTATATTCAAGGTTTAAGTTTTTTTAATAATTATTTGCTAAGTATAATTTTAACTTTTTAGTTAATCTTTATGCCGTTCATTGTCTTGTCTAATCACATCAGACACTAAATTAGACATTTGCATTCCTTTAACCAGTGACTCATCATAAAAGAATTTGATTTCAGGAATAATGCGTAAACGCATCGCTTTACCAATTAAGGTTCGGATATATCCTTTTGCATCATTAAGCACAGTTAGTCCCTGCTCAATAACTTGTGGATCATCATCATTAAGAAAAGTTACAAATACTTTGGCATAGGAAAGATCGCGCGAAATATCTACGCCAGAAACAGTGACCATTCCTAATCGTGGATCTTTGATTTCTCGTTGTAAGATGATCGCAATCTCTTTTTGCAATTCATGCCCAACTCGTGATGAGCGGCTAAATGTTTTTGCCATATCTATTTTCCTTAAAATATGAATAAGCAAGGCTTAAACCTTGCTTATAACATGTTTGGTAATGATTAAATGGTACGCTTGATTTCGATAGTTTCGAACACTTCGATGCTGTCACCAACACGAACATCATTGTAGTTACGTACACCAATACCACATTCCATACCATTACGTACTTCATTAACATCATCTTTGAAGCGTCGTAGGGATTCAAGTTCACCTTCATAGATAACAACGTTATCACGAAGTACCCGAATTGGATTATGGCGTTTGACCACACCTTCTGTCACCATACAACCAGCAATCGCACCAAATTTTGGTGATTTAAATACATCACGCACTTCAGCAAGACCAATAATTTCTTGTTTGTATTCTGGTGCAAGCATACCGCTCATGGCTTGTTTAACTTCGTCAATTAAGTCATAAATAACAGAATAGTAACGAAGATCTAAGTTTTCAGACTCAATAACCTTACGTGCCGATGCATCAGCACGAACATTAAAGCCTAAAATTATCGCATTTGAAGCCGCTGCTAATGAAGCATCAGTTTCGGTAATTCCACCAACACCTGAACCAATAATTTTCACTTTCACTTCATCAGTTGAAAGTTTAAGCAATGAATCACAGATCGCCTCAACCGAACCTTGAACGTCAGCTTTTAACACGATGTTAAGTTCAGATACATCACCCTCAGTCATGTTGGTAAACATGTTTTCAAGTTTCGCTTTTTGTTGACGCGCAAGTTTCACATCACGGAATTTACCTTGTCGATAGAGCGCAACTTCACGCGCTTTCTTTTCATCACGAACAACAGTGGCTTCATCACCTGCTGACGGTACGCCAGAAAGACCTAAAATTTCAACCGGAATTGAAGGGCCCGCTTCGGTAACTTCTTTACCTAATTCGTTGCGCATTGCACGAATACGGCCATATTCAAAACCACACAGAACGATATCGCCTTTTCGTAAAGTACCTGATTGAACTAGCACTGTTGCAACTGAACCACGACCTTTATCTAAGAATGATTCAATTACCACTCCGCTCGCCATACCAGATTCATACGCAGTAAGCTCAAGGACTTCGGCTTGTAATAAGATTGCTTCAAGTAATTGGTCGATGCCGGTACCTGCTTTAGCCGAAACATGAACAAATTGAGTATCACCACCCCAATCTTCTGACATAACGCCATATTGGGCCAGTTCACCTTTTACGCGCTCAGGATCGGCTTCTGGTTTGTCGATTTTATTCACTGCAACAACGATTGGTACATTTGCCGCTTTCGCATGTTGAATAGCTTCAATAGTTTGTGGCATCACACCATCATCAGCCGCTACAACTAATACCACGATATCGGTTGCTTTAGCACCACGAGCACGCATTGACGTAAATGCAGCATGGCCTGGTGTATCTAAAAAGGTGATTTCGCCATTTGGTGTTTTTACATGGTAGGCACCGATGTGCTGCGTAATACCACCGGCTTCACCCGATGCCACTTTCGCTTTACGGATGTAGTCAAGTAATGAAGTTTTACCATGATCAACATGTCCCATGATAGTGACGACAGGCGCTCGAGCAACTTTTTCAGCACCGGTATCACGGTCGCTCATGAGCGATTCTTCAAGTTCGTTTTCACGACGAAGTACCACTTTGTGTCCCATTTCTTCGGCAACAAGTTGTGCCGTTTCCTGATCGATAACCTGATTAATGGTTGCCATCGCCCCCATCTTCATCATAGTTTTGATAACTTCAGAACCTTTAACAGCCATTTTATTAGCAAGTTCAGCAACAGTTATCGTTTCACCAATGACTACATCACGGTTAACGGCTTGAACAGGTTTAGTAAAGCTTTGTTGCAATGCACTTTTACCTTTCTTTTTGTGACCACTACGCGTAACGGCACGGGCTTCTTCTCGTTCAGCTTTACCTTCAGATAATTTACTAGCTTTTTTCTGTTTAGTTTGTTTACCGCCACGACCTCGGCCTCGACCACCTTCGACTTCTCGGTCGGTATCATCTTCAGCAGCGCGTGCATATTTAGATGTGGTGACATGATAATCATCATCTTCACTATTGTCGTTATCATCAGTATCACTATATTGCTCGGCTAGTTTGCGAGCTTCTTCGGCCATACGTTTAGCATCTTCTTCTAATTTTCGACGATTTTCTTCTTCAGCTTTACGTTTTATTTCGTTGGCCTCTGCTTCTAAACGCGCTTTTTCTTCTTGTGCTTTTTTTACTTTAGGATCCGTTGTCGGCTCTTGCACAGGTTTAGCGGCTTGCTGTTTAGCTTTCTCTTCTTGAGCACGTTTTTTAGCCTCTTCTTCACGTTTTTTAGCTTCTTGCTCTGCGGCTAACTTCGCTTTCTCTTCAGCTTCTTTACGCGCTTGTAATTCTGCTAATTCTGCTTCTTGTTTAGCTTTTTCAGCTTCTAGACGTGCTTTTTCTTGCTCGGCAGCAATTTCAGCCGGATCGCGTTTTACAAAAGTACGTTTTTTACGGACTTCGACTTTAATTTCTTTGCTTTTGCCACCCGCACTTGACACATTCAACGTTGAATGAGTTTTACGTTGTAGTGTTAATTTTGTTGGACCTTGCTGAGGATTTAAATGCGCAAGCAAAGCTTCTTTTTCCTTTTGTGTAACAGTGTCAGACGCGGTTTTTTTCATCCCAGCATCGGCAAACTGTTGCAAAAGTGTTTGCACTGGAGTATTTATCTCTTGAGCCAGTGTTTCGATTGATACTTTGGTCATGTATTACTTTCCCTCAATTATTCATTTGCAAACCAACAAATATTACGTGCAGCCATAATAAAATCGCCAGCTTGTTTACTTGTTAAACCTTCAATATCCACGAGATCATCGGTACCTTGTTCTGCTAAATCTTCCAAAGTAATAACGTCATGTTGGGCTAATTGGTAGGCTAATTCTTGTGTCATACCCGGTAAATCTAATAAATCTTGCGCCGGTCTTTTATCGCCACTATGAGCAAGCGCTAAGGTTGTTAAAGCATCTTTTGCGCGATTTCTTAATGCTTCAACCAGTTCTTCATCAAGTTCTTCAATTTCAAGTAATTCATCAACCGGTACATAAGCAAGTTCTTCTAGCGAAGTAAAACCTTCTTCAACTAATAGTTGTGCCAGATCTTCTTCAATGTCTAAATGCTTCATTAAGTTACTGATTGCAGCAAATGATTCGGCATGATGTTTTTCTTGTAAATCTTCGGTACTCATTACATTTAACGTCCAACCCGTAAGTTGTGATGCTAAACGGATATTTTGACCATTACGACCAATAGCCTGTGGTAAAGTATCAGCATTAACAGCCACATCCATTGTATGTTTATCTTCATCAACAACAATTGACACAACATCAGCAGGTGCCATAGCATTAATCACGTACTGTGCAGGGTTATCATCCCACAATACGATATCAATACGTTCACCACCAAATTCATTCGAAACAGCTTGGACTCGAGCGCCTCGCATACCAACACATGCACCAACTGGATCGATACGACGGTCGTTACTGCTAACAGCAATTTTAGCGCGAGAACCCGGATCACGAGCAACACCTTTAATGTCGATCATCTCTTCACCAATTTCAGGGACTTCAATACGGAATAGCTCTTCCATCATCTCTGGGTTAGACCGGCTAATGCATAACTGCGCTGGTTTATTATCTTGTTCAACCAAATATAAAATACCGCGTACACGATCGCCAATACGGAAGTTTTCGCGTGGCAGCATATCATGACGTGACATCATTGCATCGGCATTATTACCTAAATCTAAAATCACGCTATCGCGATTGGTTTTTTTGACGATACCCGTTACGATTTCACCAATTCGGTTTCTAAACATGTCAATGACCATTGCACGCTCAGCTTCGCGTACTTTTTGTACAATAACTTGTTTCGCCGTTTGTGTTGTAATTCGGTCAAAAGCAACAGATTCAATTTGTTCTTGAACATAGTCACCAATTTTTAATGTTGGATCTTCATATTGCGCTGCTTCTAGGGTTATTTCTTTAGTTGGTTGTGTAACTTCATTGACCACCAACCAACGGCGAAATGTATCATAATCGCCAGTTTTATGATCAATTTTTACCACAACATCAATATCAACATTATGTTTCTTTTTAGTGGCTGTTGCTAATGCGGTTTCTAACGCTTCAAAAATTTTGTCACGCGTTAGTGCTTTTTCATTTGATACTGCTTCAACAACAGCTAAAATTTCTTTATTCATCCTTTACACCCGTACTCTATTTAAGGTTAAAATTAGGTACTATATTTGCTTTTTGAATATTGCTAAAAGCAAACACTTCATCGTTATTATCCACCGTTAGTGTAATCATCTCATTATCAATGGATTTTATCTGTCCTTTCCATTTGCGACGATTAGCAACAGGAATACGCAGACTAATTGTGACCTCTTCACCAACAAAACGTTGATAGTGTTCTAACGTAAACAGTGGTCTGTCCATACCTGGTGATGAAACTTCAAGGTTATAAGCATCTTTGATAGGATCTTCCACATCAAGCACAGCGCTAATTTGTCGGCTAACATCAGCACAATCATCAACAGTTATACCGTTTTCACTATCTATATAAACTCGTAACACTGGGTAACGGCCACGAATGTATTCAACGCCAACTAACTCAAAACCAAGGGCATTCACAGGTTCTTGTATGATATCCGTCAATTGCTGTTCTATATTAGCCAAACAAACCTCCACTGCAAAAAATAAAAAAAGGGCATATAGCCCAACATTCCTTTTAAACTTACGCTTAAATCAAAACACGAAAAAAAACCTCGACATGCGAGGCTACATTTAAAACTAACTATAATGAAGCCACTTGATTCGAACTTTCACGCAATAAAAAGGGTAAATTGATTTATGAATGAAAATCTAAGTGGTTGCGGGGGCTGGATTTGAACCAACGACCTTCGGGTTATGAGCCCGACGAGCTACCAAGCTGCTCCACCCCGCGATAGATGGTTGAAGATTATACCTTATTTTAAATAAAGTGCAACGTGTAATAATGTTAATTTTAGCAAATATAGCTGAAGTAATTGATTAATCTAACAGAATAAATTTCAGTCTTTTTTACAAAACAAATGTAAAATAAGTAAGCAAAATGGCATAACCAAATCTATAAAAAAATAAAATATTCCGCTGAATTCTCAGCGGAAAAAAATTATTTAGACGTCGCTAATCTCATCTTTTTAACAAACTCGGTCATTTCATTGAGCATTTTTTCAGGTTCATCTAAATTTTTCTCGATAATTTTGACTGTCGCAGATCCGGCGATCGCACCAGCTGTACCTGATTTAATTGCTTCACTCACTTGTGAGGGTTCTGAGATACCAAATCCTTGAATCGCTGGCGGCGCGCCGTACTGAGTCAATTTTTGGATTAAATGCGTTAAAGGTTTATTGGCGCGATTTTCAGTACCGGTTACGCCAGCACGTGACACAAGATAGGTGTAACCTTTACCCAATTCAGCTATTTTTTTAATAACTTCGTCATCAGCATTTGGTGGGCAAATAAAGATTGGCGCAATCTTATATTTTTCTGCATGTTTGGTAAATTCTTGTGCATACTCAACCGGTAAATCAGCAATTAATACTGAATCTACGCCTGCTTTTGCACATTTCGCATAGAAGTTATCAATACCATTTTTAAAAACTAAATTAGCATAGATGAGTAAGCCAATAGGAATATCAGTATGATAGCTTCTGATTTGAGTTAATATTTCAAAACATTTTTCAACACTAATACCACCTTTAAAAGCGCGAATATTCGCATTTTGAATGGTTGGTCCATCGGCCATAGGGTCAGAAAACGGAATACCCAGCTCTAATGCATCCGCACCAGCATCAATTAAAGTTTGTATTATTTGTAAAGAGAGTTCTGGATTAGGATCCCCAACAGGAACAAAAGGAACAAATGCGCCCCGCTTTTCTTGATTTAATTTATCAAATAATTTTTGATAACGGTTCATTCAATTTCTCCTTTTGCTTTTAAAATATCATAAACAGTAAAGATATCTTTATCTCCGCGGCCCGATAGATTGACAATCAACAGCTGTTCTTTATTAGGATTTTCTTTGATCATCTTTAGTGCATAAGCTAAAGCATGCGATGATTCTAACGCAGGAATAATACCCTCATGACGCGACAACGCTTTAAAGGCATCTAACGCTTCATCATCGGTAATCGAAACATATTGCGCACGGCCGATACTATCTAAATAAGCATGTTGAGGTCCAACCGATGGAAAATCAAGGCCCGCTGATATCGAATACGACTCTTCAATTTGTCCTTCATCAGTTTGCATCATTGGCGATTTCATACCAAAGTAGATACCCAATTTACCATGTTTTAATGATGCACCATGTTCACCGCTTTCAATGCCGTGTCCACCCGGTTCAACACCAATTAAGCGTACTGATTTTTCTTCAATAAAATTTGCAAACATACCAATTGCATTAGATCCACCGCCAACACAAGCAATCACGGCATCAGGCAAACGTCCTTCTTTTTCTAATATTTGCTGTTTGGCTTCGCGGCTAATCATCTGCTGAAATTCACGTACAATAGTCGGGAAAGGATGTGGACCTGCTGCGGTACCAAGCATATAGTGAGCTTTTTCATAACTTCCTGACCAGTCACGCAATGCTTCGTTACAAGCATCTTTTAAAGTAGCTGAACCTGTTTCAACCGGAATCACAGTCGCTCCCATTAAACGCATTCTAAACACATTAGGCGCTTGCCGTTTAACATCTTTTGCGCCCATATAAATACGGCATTTTAAGCCAAGTAACGCACAGGCCAGTGCTGATGCAACGCCATGCTGCCCTGCACCGGTTTCGGCAATAATTTCGGTTTTGCCCATACGTTTGGCAAGTAACGCTTGCCCTAATACTTGATTGGTCTTGTGCGCACCGCCATGTACAAGATCTTCACGTTTTAAATAGAGTTTAGTTTTAGTGCCTGCAGTTAAGTTTTTACATAAAGTAAGCGCAGTTGGTCGACCGGCATAATTGACTAATAAATCATTAAACTCTTTTTGAAAACTTGGATCATGAATCGCTGATAAAAAAGCATCCTCAAGTTGCTCAAGCACAGGCATCAATATTTGAGGGACATACTGCCCACCAAACTCACCAAAATAAGGATTTAATTTTGACATAACTATTCCTTTTAACATTAATTAAATTTGTTCAAATACAGCTTGAATTTTGTGTTTATCTTTAATACCCGGCGAAATTTCGATACCAGAATTTAAATCCACCCCAATCACATTTGTAGCTAAAGCATTTTTTATATTTTGCGGATTAATGCCGCCGGCTAAAATCACATTAGTTAAATCTTGCCCTGCTAGTAGTGACCAATCAAAGCTTTTACCCGTTCCCCCGGCGCCATGATCAAATATATAACGACTGACTAACGGATTATTGTGTTCGGGGATGGTATTGCTGATACTTAATGCTTTCCAAATCTGACAATTTTTAGGTAATTTTTCACGTAATAATTGGATATATTGGTTATCTTCATCACCATGCAATTGAACAGCATAAAGTGAAAGTTGTTCAGCTATTTGACAAACTTGATCTATCGTTTCATTTTTAAACACACCTACCCAATTTAGCGGCGCAGCTGAAATGACTATTCGGGCATTTATTGGCGAGATATAACGAGGTGATTTTGGTGCAAATATCAATCCACCATATACCGCACCGGCTTGGTAAGCTGCTATCGCATCTTCAGCGCGAGTTAAACCACAAACTTTATTTTCACCCAGCATGACTTTACGAATCGCTAAGGTTAAATTAGGTTCTGACATCAGCGCGCTACCAATTAAAAAACCATTAGCAAACTGACTTAATTCTTTAACTTGATTATGTGTGTAAATCCCCGATTCGCTGATAATAATGCGATCATCAGGAATCGTTTTCGATAGATTTTTAACGCGATTTAAATCGACACTCAAATCACGCAAATTACGATTATTAATGCCTATCACTTTAGCACCAAGTGCAATTGCTCGTTCCACTTCGGCTTGCGTGCTTGCTTCGGTTAATATGCCCATATTGAGTTGATGAGCGATACGGCTTAAGTGACGATACTCATCGTCATTGACGACTGATAGCATTAATAAAATGGCATCGGCCTGATAATAACGCGCTAAGTAAATTTGATATTCATCAATAATAAAGTCTTTGCAAAGAACAGGCTGAGTTACCTCATTACGTACGATAGGCAAAAACTCAAAACGTCCTTGAAAGTATTTTTCGTCGGTCAACACCGAAATAGCCGAAGCATAATCTTTATACACTTTGGCAATAGTTGCAGGATCAAAATCATCCCGAATTAACCCTTTTGACGGTGAGGCTTTTTTGCATTCTAAAATAAATGCTGTTTTAGTTTGATTCAATGATTGATAAAAATCACGATCACTAGGCTTCACATCCATTTTAAATGTTTCAAGCGGTTTTGATGCTTGCTGTGAGACTAACCAACTTTGTTTATCTTCGATGATTTTTTTCAATACGGTTGCCATTTCAACATTTTCCGTTAATGCTGCAATTGCCATATTTTTCTCCACTGTTATCTTGCCGCTAATTGCTGTAATAGTTGATAAGCTTTACCACTACGCATCATTT
This sequence comes from Gilliamella sp. B3783, assembly GCF_026536125.1. Taxonomy (NCBI): domain Bacteria; kingdom Pseudomonadati; phylum Pseudomonadota; class Gammaproteobacteria; order Orbales; family Orbaceae; genus Gilliamella; species Gilliamella sp. B3783. The sequence continues at coordinate 169,106 of NZ_JAFNOU010000002.1, read as the reverse complement.
CAATCGCTTGTTTAGCATTTTGTTTTAAATCGGACTGACCAAACAAACTCATTAACATCGCAACGTTAGCGGCGATCGCTGCTTCATGAGCCGGTTTGCCATGTCCTTGTAAAATCGCAATTAACATATCACGATTCATCTCTGGCGTGCCACCTTCAATATCTTTTAATGTATATTGCTGTAAGCCGAAATCTTGCGGTGTTAATGTAAAGTAACGAATTTTGCCATTATGCACTTCAGCCACTTGCGTTTCACCATGAATCGCAACTTCATCCATTCCTGAACCATGTACCACATAGGCATGGGTATAACCTAACATAGTTAACGTTTCAGCAATCGGTTTAATTAAATCTGGGTGATATACCCCTAATAAAATTCGTTTAGGACGAGACGGATTAATGAGCGGCCCTAGTACATTAAAAATCGTTCGAGTCTTCAATTGCTGACGAACCGGCGCGGCATGACGAAAACCTGAATGATATTGCTGAGCAAATAAAAAACATACACCAAGCTCATCTAACGCCTTACGCGAATCTTCGGCCGGCATATTTAATTTAATGCCTAAAGCAGACAACACGTCTGATGAACCTGATTTACTCGACACCCCACGGTTACCATGTTTAGCCACCTTATAACCTAACGCAGCAGCCACAAAGGCACTGGCGGTTGAAATATTAATACTGTTGGTACCATCACCACCTGTTCCGACAATGTCGGTAAACGCATAATCTGGAATAGCAAAACTATCGGCATTTTCAAGCAACGCTTGCGCAGCTCCTGCGATTTCATCTGGCTTTTCACCGCGAACTTTCATACTAATTATTGCTGTTGCCAATACCGTCGGTTCGATTTTACCTTGAATAATTAAATTGAACAGTATTTTACTTTCTTGTTGGCTTAATACCTGTCCTAAATATAACTTATTGAGAATAGGTTGAATATTATACTCTTGCTTATCAATAATGGCTTCTTGTTTTGGTTGCGCTGTTTTTTGTGATGGATTAAGCGCCCACTCAATGGTTTGCTCAAGCAGTTTTACGCCTTGAATAGTTAAAATTGATTCGGGATGAAACTGAAAACCACACACCCGATCCTCATCATTACGCACCGCCATCACAATATTGTTACACAAGGCATTAATGGTTAGAGTTTTAGGAATATTTTCGCCTTTTAATGAATGATACCGCGCGACCGGTAATGGATTAGGTAAGCCTTTAAACATGGCTTGTTCATCGTGTTCAATAAGTGAAGCTTTGCCATGTAAAATATCACCCGCCGGTACAATGCTTCCACCATAAGACTCAACAATCGCCTGATGACCAAGGCAGATACCTATAATCGGTAATTTACCTTTTAGGCGTTTAAGTAATTCTGGCATACAACCTGCTTCACTTGGTGCGCCGGGTCCTGGCGATAACATCAAAATAGGATTTTGCATTTGTGAGAGTTTTTCAACTATCACATCAGCCGGGATCGTATTACGGTAAATCGTCACATGATGTTGGCTATTACGTAGTTGATCGACGAGGTTATAAGTAAAAGAATCAATATTATCAATAAATAAAATATTAGCCATTAGAATACACCTTCTACATTATGTGCTGCCATAATTGCTCTAACCACAGCGCGGGCTTTATTACGTGATTCGTCGGATTCAAATTGTGGTTCAGAATCTAAAACCACGCCACCGCCAGCTTGAACAGTCGCTATGCCGTTTTCAACATAAGCACTACGAATCACAATACACGTATCAAGGTCACCATTGGCAGTAAAATACCCTACTGCCCCACCATAGCTACCCCGTTTAACTTTTTCTGATTCGGCAATCAATTGCATTGCACGAATTTTGGGCGCACCGGTTAATGTCCCCATATTCATGGTAGCTTGATAAGCATGAAGTGCATCTAAATCTTCACGTAATTGACCAATGACTTTTGACACCAAATGCATCACAAACGAATAGCGATCAACTTTGAGTAAATCTTTAGTATATCGTGTACCCGGCTGACAAATACGTGCTAAATCATTACGAGCTAAATCGACTAACATTAAATGTTCTGCTAGTTCTTTCTTGTCGGTACGCATATCTAACTCTAAACGACTATCTAAATCATAATCAATGTCGCCATTAGCGGTTAAGCCTCGAGGACGCGTTCCGGCAATAGGATAGATTTCAACTTGATTGGTGGCTTTACTATATTTAAGTGCGCTTTCTGGTGAAGCACCAAATAACACAAAATCCTTATCTTGCATATAAAACATATAAGGGCTTGGATTATTAGTTTTAAGAAGTTGATAGGCAGACAAAGGCTTAGGACAAGGCAGTGTAAATCGACGAGATGGCACTGCTTGAAATATTTCGCCTTGTTGAATCGCATCTTGCATCTTTTTAACTATGGTATTAAAGTCATCATCACTTTTATTACAATCAACAATAATATTGGCAAGGGATTGAGTAGGAATTGGCTTTATCGGTTGGTTTAACAAAGTTTGCAGCTCATCAATACGTTTAGTTAAACGTTCCACTTCGTTGGGATCAGCCGTGAAAGCGGTCGCTTTTAATATTGAAACGTGATTTTGATGATTAATTTCTAATAACGTTTCGGCTAAATAAAAACAAAAATCTTGGCAGCGCATATCAGTAGGGAGTTTAGGTAAATTTTCAAAACCAGCCACCAAATCATAACTAAATAGCCCGCCAACAAAAATCGCATCATGGCTTGCTTGTTTCGAATAATTCACAAGACTAAGTAGCGTTCTTAACGCATCAAAAACGGATAGCGATTTTAATCGAGAATCCTCATCTTGCATGGCATCAACTTGAGGAAACACCAATGTCAACTTTGACGTTTCAGCTTCAACTTTCACAGTACTTGCTGAAAATGCATCGGCAAGTAAAGGTAACAGCGTTTGCCCATTTGAAGTTAAAGCTTCAAATATCACCTGCTGATCGATTGCCGAAATGCGTAACGCACTATCCACAATCATCACACTTTTTATGCCTTGCTTGTTATCGATTTCGGCTGATTCAAGCAGCAATGTAGCTGGCCTGTCATGACATAATTGATAAAATACCTGAGTCGGATCTTGATAATAACCAATGGTTTTGGTTATCTGCGTTAATGTTGGCTTATTCATTGTTGACTCTCTATTTTTAAATTTTTATTTAAACTATGCATTTAATTATGAAAAACTAAAAACCCGCGCTAAGCGGGTTTTATAAACAAAGACAATGCTTTATCAAATCACCCGCCCAAAGTGATACGCCACCAACCAAAATTAGCGAATTTGCAAGCAATCAAATAACAGTATTGTGATTTCATGATTATTATTAATGTAAAATGAATGTTGTACTATTAAACTAGTTCATTGATGCAATGTCAAGTGAATATTTTGTGTGCAGAAATAAAATTTATTTTAGTATATCAATAGCAAGTTTAACCAAAGGATGCTATTTGTTATAAAGCATCCTTTGTAAAAATTAGCGCAATGGCATTTCGGATTGAATCACTTTAACCAACTTAGATCTTGGTTTTGACGAAATACGAAAGTGGTTAGTAATCCATAATTTATGATGTGCTTCACATTGCGGACCTAAATAAATCTTCTCAATATAATCTTCCACTGTTTTGTAATTAATAAATAAACTGCTGGCTTGAACATAATCTGTCGGCGCTTGAATTTTTTCATCGGCAATATTTGTGATATAAATCATTCGACATTCATCTTCATCTTCATCTTCAAATGCAGCATGCTTGATTAAGCACGAGATAGGCATGACGGCTAAGGTAATTAATTGATCGAGAATAGAAAGATTTTTTATCTTTTCGTTCGCCTTTAATTTTTTTATTTTTTGTTTTATTTGATTTAATATCTTTCTAATTGTTTTAATTTTATGCTCTTCATCTAATTGGGTTAGGTAGTCATTCCATTTTTCTTCAATCTCAGCTGCAGAACTTTCTCGGTGCTCCAGATAAAAAGAAAATTTATTACGTTTGGCAAGACTAATATATTCATTATTTGGATCAAAATACAAACAACGGAACAAAGATAAATCATGAAAAGAGGATTGTGTTAACGGTTCGTTCTTCTCATTAGCATCAGTTTTATTATCAATAAAATCTTGTTTTGGTATTTTAACTGATGTGAATTTATTTAAATGATTAATACCATCAGGATTGATGCTTTGCTGAACATCGTCGCCAAAAAAATTTTGATTAAATACGACACTGACACTGGAGCCGACAATATTGTTTTCATTGCCATATAAACGAAATTGATTTAACGAATTATGATTAAATGAAAAACTGGCTAAAAAGCTTTTTATTTCACTATCCCTATCGGTTTTAATATTAAGCCAACTAGTGAGCACCTGATTTTCAGTAGGATCGTTCATAAAATCAACCACATTTAAACGAAAATCGCTAGTCTCATTTTTTAAAAGACTAAATAACACGCCCGGTTTGGTATAATGCGCAACCTGCCGTTCATATTGTTTGTTTTGACTTTTTAACTTTTTATTTAATTTAAATGTAACCAGTAACTGCTTCTGAATATTTTCTGCTAATGTTCTGATATCACAAATGTAGTGAGTAACGGATTGCTCGCGTTTATTGGCATCGGCAAATAATGTAGAAGCTTCATTATTATTATCAATGACTGATAACATGATTTGAGCAATAGTATAAAGCATAAATAAATCATTGGAATAAGATACATTCAGATAATATTCTTCTGCTTTTTTTAAACTACCTTTTGTTTGATTAAAATAGATATTATCCCCTAAATAAATATTTGCCATATTTGAAATTTTAAGATCAGAGCTCTTATAACATTGTAAGAAACATTGACTGGCTTTGTTATAAAGCTGTTTTTCAATTTGATAGATAAGACCTAAATTCCATTGAGCCCTAACATAAACATCGGCATTATCCTGCTTTTTCACCCGTAAATAATGACGTTCTGCCTTTTCGATATCCTGTTTTTTAAATTGGTAAATAAATGCTAAATTCCATTGAGCCCTAGCATAAGCTTCGCCATTATCCTCCCTTTTCACCCGTAAATAATGGCGTTCTGCCTGCTCAATATTTTGTTTTTCTTCTTCGTAAATACCCGCTAAATTCAATTGTGCCCTAGCATAAGCTTTGGCATTATCCTGCCTTTGAACCTGTAAATAATGGCGTTCTGCCTGCTCGATATTCTGTTTTTTAGATTGGTAAATAAGTGCTAAATTAAATTGTGCTCTAGCATAAGCTTCGGCATTATCCTGCCTTTTCACCCGTAAATAATGGCGTTCTGCCTGCTCAATATCCTGTTTTTCTTCTTCGTAAATATCCGCTAAATTACATTGTGCCTCGGCATAAGCTTCGGCATTATCCTCCCGTTGAACCTGTAAATAATGGTATTCTGCCTGCTTGATATCCTGTTTTTTAAATTGGTAAATAAGGGCTAAATTACATTGTGCCCTAGCATAAGCTTCAGCATTATCCTGCTTTTCCACTCGTAAATAATAGCGTTCTGCCTGCTCGATATCCTGTTTTTTAAATTGGTAAATAAGCGCTAAACAATATTGAGCCCTAGCATAAGCATCGGCATTATCCTGCCTTTTCACCTGTAAATAATGGCGTTCTGCTTGCGCTATGTTATTTTCATCTTGATATATCAGGGCTAATTTGAACTGAGCTGTAGCATATAATGTCGAATTACCTAGCTTTTCAACCTTTAATAAATGTTTGATTGCGGCTTCACTATTTTTTTTATCCAAAAAATAAATTTTGGCTAACTCTAATTGAGCCTCTGAATATGCCTCATCGTCATCGTTTTTGGTGATTTTTTTTAAATCTGCAATTCTCTGCTCGATCGTTTGTTGTTTAATATTTTGTTCAACTGTTTGCTCTTCCATTATTATTCCTATTCTGTTTTTCTTGTCATATTTAATCGTAGTAAACAATTAAACGACAGCCAGTATGTATTTGGTTGGAATGATTCTTGTTGGTTAATATTAGCGCGTCGTTTAAATTAATAGACACAGTTTAGCGTTAAGTTAAAAAATCATCAAAAAATTCAACAAGAGATGGAGCAAAAATATGACTAAAAATAAATTAGCTTCATAAAATCAATAATAAATAACATAAAGATTATTTATTAATAACTGGTCAAAAAATCTCATAGCCATTAGAATGCTTATACCGCTTAAATTCATATTACTAAGAGAAATTAATCTATGCCTATATTTTATATTTTTATCGGTATCATCGTGTTACTCGCACTAATCACCGTTTTAAAATGTATTACCATTGTTCCGCAAGGTTATCAATATACCATTGAGCGTTTTGGTAAATACACCCACACACTTGAACCGGGATTGAATATCATTATTCCTTTTATGGATGGGATTGGTCGTAAAATTAATATGATGGAACAAGTGCTTGATATTCCATCACAAGAAGTTATATCAAAAGATAATGCCAACGTACAAATTGATGCCGTTTGCTTTATTCAAGTGCAAGACGCAGCTAGAGCCGCTTATCAAGTCAATCAACTTGAACGTGCTGTGATTAATTTAATGATGACCAATATTCGTACGGTACTCGGCAGCATGGAACTTGATGAAATGCTATCACAACGTGATCATATCAACTCAAAATTACTTAGCATTGTTGATGATGCAACAAACCCTTGGGGCATTAAAATCACCCGTATTGAAATTCGAGATGTTCGCCCGCCGGCAGAACTTATTGCCGCGATGAATGCACAAATGAAAGCAGAACGTAATAAACGTGCGGAAATTCTGGAAGCTGAAGGTGTTCGTCAGGCAGCAATACTACGTTCAGAGGGTGAAAAACAGTCCGAAATATTAAAGGCCGAAGGTGAGCGACAAGCTGCATTTTTACAAGCCGAAGCCCGTGAACGTGCGGCCGAAGCCGAAGCAAAAGCCACACAAATGGTGTCTGATGCAATTGCAGCAGGTAATATCAATGCAGTTAATTACTTTGTTGCACAAAAATATACTGAAGCGCTACAACAAATCGGATCGGCAGATAACAGTAAAGTCATTATGATGCCTTTAGATGCATCAAGTTTAATGGGCAGTATTGGTGGCATTGCGGAGCTCATTAAAAACTCTAAATGATGTCACAAGGTAGTTTCCGAACTGGTTGTATATATTTTCCAAGGTACTTTAAGTACAAGTTATTTTGGAATTAAATAAATACTTTTGCAATTTCAATTATGTAATTAGGTAAATTAAACGATGACTGATATTTTAACCGTTATTTATAATTCCCCTCATTGGGTATTTTTTATTTTAGGGGGAACATTATTAATTGCAGAATTGCTTGGTACTGGTGGCTACTCACTTTGGAGCGGCATCGCTGCAATTGTTGTTGGTCTTATTGCTTGGATTTTGCCTCTGTCTTGGCCTGTTTTATGGATTTTATTTGCTATATTTACCTTGGTTTCAGCATATTTATGGTGGCTATGGCTTAAAAAGTCTGGGCAAAGCAAACCGAATAGCAACGAAATTAATCAACCACAACAAGATTTAATTGGTATTAAAACCCTTGTTACCGACGCCATTATCAATGGCTCAGGCCGAGTCAAAATCAAAGACGGCACTTGGCCAGCACAATGTAATATTAATTTACCGGTTGGTCATGCTGTTGAAGTTATCGCGGTTAATGGTCTAGTTTTAACGGTACAACCAATAAAAAACTAGTCACATTTTGCTTTTTACCAGTAAAAAAACGCGCCTAAGGCGCGTTTTTTTTAGATTGATAATAGTTGAAAAGCAATAATAAAAAACTGTTGTTCGTTAGGGTAAATATCACTAATGATTTTTTTCAGTTCAGTTAAGCTCATATTTTCTTGCTTAGCCTGTTCTTCAGTCAATTGATTGAGTGTTACAGGCGTCACATTAGTAATTTTTATACTACAAAAATATGCATCCGTTTCAAAAACGCCCACTCGCAACGTATCACCAACCTTAAAATGTGATTCACTTTTATCACGAATAGTAATAGTTTTTAAACCTGCCAAAATATCCGATTTAAAACGTTGGTAAAACGTTATATCATTTTTCACAACGATCATCCTTTTTATTAAACGAGCGGTTAAGGTTCGATGCCGATCACTTGCCAGTTATGGTTAGATTCATCAGTAATTTTACCTTTTTTGACGTCTGTAATATATTTTATCGTCATATTACGGATAGTGCCTTGTTCATCACCGAAAGCGGTTCGCGAGTCCCAAGTTGGTTCAACACGTCTTCCTTCTAATGGCCCACCTTTTTTGACTAACATTTCGTAACGATAAGCGTTCATACCTAATTTCAGCTTCATATCCGCAGTGATAGCCTGACCATTAAGCAATGTTAAATTTTTAATTCGCTCACCAACCGGTTGAGTTAAATCAATAGTATATTTGACCCCACCAAACATATCGTAAGTCATATATTTTGACGCGCCACGAATGGGATCATATTGATAATTTTTATCACCCGGTTGTACTTGGGCAAAATAAGCAGCAGACCATTCCATATAGTCTTTAAGGTCTTGACCGGTAACTTCGAATATACTGGTTTCACCAGCGGTATATTGATAATTATTGGCGATATCTTTACGCGTAATTGGACCTTTATTCAGGATTGCTTTTTTATTATCAACCAACACAGAAGTCACATCCGCACCGCTATAATATAATTGAACAGCGTTGAGTAAATGGGTTAGCCCTGTTTCTTCGAGGTAAATCGCAGGAATACCATGAATCATTTGCTGGGGGACCAAATCACGATCGGTTTCACCAATAACCTGATTGGCTATTTCTCTTAATTGTTGATGATAAGGCGCATAAATTTTTTCAATTGCCGGATCGGCAGCATACGATTTAACTGGCTGTGTTTCGGCTTTTTTATTAACTAAAGAGGTTTTGTTTTTTTCAAGATCAAAGGTTAAATCAACCACCGAAACCACGGTACCATAACGATGCGGTTCAGTAATCAAAACATTATTGATCACTTTTTCACTTATATTTTGATGATTATGCCCGGCTATAATCACATCGATATCGGGCACTTGGTTAGCCACATCAGCAACGCCGGTTCCTGGTTTATTGTTTTCATTATCCACCCCCATATGGGTAACTAAAACAATAGCATCAACATGTTGTTGTTTTAACTTTTCAACTTGTTTTTGTATTTCTGGAATTGGCATAGTGAATTCCATTTGTTTTACATAACCTGTTTTATCTTCATATTCAGGTACAAATGGTGTCGTTGCCCCAATAAAACCAATTTTTACGCCATCTTTTTCAATAATGGATGTAGCGGGTAAATAGGCTTTACCTGAGTCTTTATAAAAGATGTTCGCTGCTAATGTTTTACCTTTAAATTCAGCAACGATTTTATCAACAACTGGCATGCCAAAATTAAATTCATGGTTACCTAATACCATAATGTCATATTTCATAGTATTAAGAGCCTCAATAGCTGGATGATTTTTCACATCGTGAAAACGTTCAATTTGGTTATCTTGAATAATATCACCCGCATCAACCAAAATGACATTAGGGTGATGCTCACGAAACTGATTAACAAAGGTAGATATTTGTGCGTAAGAACCGGATAAATCAGCCTTATCTGTACCATAATCCCAAGGTAACATTCGTCCATGAACATCGGAAGTTGCTAAAATAGCGACATTTACCTGTTTAGCCAACAGTGGCAAGGGACTGGATAAAGCCACAATGGTGAATAATGATAACAATCTTTTATTGAGTAACATTTTAAGCTCCTTTAAAACTCGACAAACAAATAATCTTCCCTATACGAAAATAAAATAACTAATACGTTAAAAGCATCGTTCATTTATAATCACAACTCGCAATAAGATAATATTAAATGATATAAAAATACCCAACAATATAACAATATTATTGGGTATGAGATAGACAACCATCAATATTTTTTGACAACTTGATAATGTAACGTCATCAATAATACAGACTTAATGTGACATTGAAGTTTTTACACCGCCTTCAGGAATTGGCACATAAGCTGTCTCTTTATCTGTTCTTTGTTTATTATTACGTACTTTTAATGCAGTTTTAATACCAAAGAAAATAATACTGTAAACAACCACTAAAAATAGAATACTTAAACCCGCATTAGTATAATTGTTAATAACGATATGGTGCATATTATCAATTTGTTGTGCGGTTAATTCACTACCTTCAGCAATACGACGTTTATACTCATTGGCTAAATAGAAGAAACCTTCTAATTGCGGATCATTACTGAATAATTTCAATGCTAATGCCCATGTTGTACAAATGAGTAACCATATTGCTGGAATAATTGTCACCCAAATATATTGAGCACGTTTCATTTTAATTAACACAACTGTCGCTAACACTAACGCTACAGCCGCTAACATTTGATTTGAGATACCGAATAATGGCCATAAGCTCTTAACACCACCTAATGGATCAACAACGCCTTGATAGAGTAAGTAGCCCCACAAACCAACACAACCCACTGTACCAATAAAACCAGCAATGAGTGAATCGGTTTTTTTCAAGAATGGGACAAAGTTACCTAAAAGGTCTTGTAGCATAAAACGACCAGAACGGGTACCAGCATCAAGTGCAGTTAAGATAAATAACGCTTCAAATAAAATACCAAAGTGATACCAAAAGCCCATATTGGCACCAGGAATAATTTGATGGAACACGTGTGCAATACCTACCGCTAGCGTTGGCGCACCACCGGCACGATTAAGCACTGACGGTTCACCAATATCTTTGGCTGTTTGTAAAATTTCGTCAGGTGAAATGACAAATCCCCACGAACTAACCGTTGCAGCAGCATGGGCTGTCACATCTTTAAGTTGCTCCATTATCATTGGCGCTTGATCAGTACCTAATTTATGCAAATCAGGCATAGTAATCCCTAAAGCTGCCGGTGGAGTATTCATAGCGAAATAAAGACCTGGCTCAATAATTGAAGCAGCGACTAATGCCATCATGGCAACGAATGACTCCATTAACATTGCACCATAACCGATGAAGCGAGCATCCGTTTCGTTAGCAAGTAATTTTGGCGTTGTACCTGATGAAATTAATGCATGGAAGCCAGAAACAGCACCACAAGCAATCGTGATAAATAAGAATGGGAAAAGTGAACCTTTCCAAACTGGACCGGTACCATCAACATATTGGGTCACATCTGGCATTTTTAAATCAGGATTTAAGATAACAATACCAATAGCTAAACCAACAATTACCCCGATTTTTAAAAATGTTGCTAAATAATCACGAGGTGCTAGGATTAACCAAACAGGTAACATTGCTGAAACTAAAGCATAGCCCACTAATACATAAGTAATAGTCGTTGCTTTGAAAGTTAAAGCTGGTCCCCAATATGCATCATGCGCAATTACGCCACCAAACCATATTGATAACACTAATAACACAATACCAATAACAGATACTTCTAATACCCGTCCTGGTCTTAAAAATCGCATATAAATACCCATAAATAAGGCAATAGGTACTGTTGAACAAACAGTAAATACCCCCCAAGGGCTTTCAGCTAGCGCTTTAACCACAATCAATGCTAAAACCGCAAGTATTATAAGCATGATAAGGAAGCAACCAAATAGCGCTATGGTACCAGGAATCGCCCCCATCTCTTCTTTAATCATTTCGCCCAAAGATGAGCCATTACGTCTAGAAGATAAAAATAGAACCATAAAGTCTTGTACCGCACCGGCAAACACGACACCTGCAAGTAACCAAAGTGTACCTGGTAAGTACCCTACTTGAGCGGCAAGTACCGGCCCAACCAACGGCCCTGCACCGGCAATGGCAGCAAAATGGTGACCAAATAATACATATTTATTAGTCGGTACAAAGTTTAAACCATCATTATTAATGACAGCAGGGGTTGCACGCGTCGGGTCTAATTGCATGACCTTTTTGGCGATATACAAACTGTAATATCGGTATGCGACAAGATAAATTGAAACAGCAGCAGCAACAATCCATAGTGCGCTGACATGCTCACCTCGCCGTAATGCAATTACGGCTAAACAACATGCACCAATAAAGGCTAAGATCAGCCATGGAATATGCTTAAAGACTTTATTATTCATAATAACTCTCTTCATGGGTTTTAAATTTAATTAGTTCGAAATTTAACACCATTTAAAACAGATATAGACTTACTATGTTTTGATATTAAAAAAACCATTATTTTTAATTTCATTAAAATAGCTTGTCTGTATTGTTATAGCCTAAAATAACGACTAAAAGTTCCTTTACATCCAAGCCTATAGTAATTTTTTAATGGTTATAGAGGTATCGATATTTAAGTTATAGGTTAAATAGAAAAGATGAGTGGTTAAATTTAGCGGATGAGTGGTTTTTGCGGATAACGACAAAAAACTATAATCCCAACATCTCTTTGAGCTGTTTTAAATAACGACGGCTAACTGGAACTGATATATCATTATTTAAAATAATATCAACGCCATTTGTATCATTGAAACGAATTTCTTTAAGCTTTTTTAAATTAACCAAATATTGACGATGACAGCGGATCAATGGAGTTTTATCTTCTAGAGTCTTTAAGGTCAATTCGGTAAAGTATTCTTGATTGGCTTGATTAAAAACATAAATGCCGCTAATTTTAGACGACACATAATAGACATCCTCAATATTCAACAGATAAATACGATTATGCCCAACACAGGGAATATACTCAAAATCCTGTTTGATTCCTTTTAATTGGCAAATATCACAAGGAATACAATGATGATGCAATCGATTTAGTGTTTTATGTAAGCGCTCTGATTCAACAGGTTTCAATAAGTAATCAAAAGCTTGCTCTTCAAAGGCTTTGACTGCAAACTCACTATAAGCAGTTAAAAACACAATATGTGGCATGGTTTTAGGATCTAACATAGATAACATTTCAATACCATTGATTTTCGGCATTTGAATATCTAAAAAAACCACATCAGGTTGCAAACGATGAATTTCACGAATCGCCTCCATTGCATTATTACATTCAGCAACAATATTAATTTCAAGATCACTTTCAAGCAAGCAACGTAAATTTTCACGGGCAAGCAGTTCATCATCTACAATAATTACATCTAACATTGAATACAGCTTTCCTTTTGTAAAGGCAATGTTAATACTACTTTAGTATAAGTATCAGGTTCACATTCTATTTTTATTCCGTATTGCTCACCATAACGAATATTAATTCGTTTATCAACCAAATTTAGACCTAATCCTTTTGTGTCTTTTTTATTTTCGCAGTAGTTACCAGCGTTATCCATAACCTCTAAAACTAATGTTTGATTTTGTTCATAGGCATAAATCGCCACTTTTCCTTTACCAATTAATTGCGAAGTGCCATGTTTAATCGCATTTTCCACTATCGGTTGTAGTGAAAAAGCCGGTAACTGAGCCGATTCTAAGTGTGGGGGAATAGCTATTTCGACGGTCAATTGTTCCATAAAGCGCATTTTTTCAATTTGTAAATAAGCATTAACATGCTCAATTTCGTCTTTCAGCGTAACAATTTCATCTGTTCGCTTAAGATTTTTGCGAAAAAAAGTCGAAAGATTCTGCACTAATTGTGATGCTTGTTGTTTATCTCGACGAATAACGGCCAATAGCGTATTGAGCGCATTAAATAAAAAATGAGGATTAACTTGAGCGTGCAATAATTTAATCTCAGTTTTAGATAATAATTGTTTGTAGTGCTCATTTTGCCCAGCTAAAATTTGTGCGGACAGTAAACTGGCAATGCCTTCACCAAGCGTACGATTGATCGAACTAAATAATGTATTTTTAGCTTCATACAATTTAATTGTACCAACAACAGTATTGTTTTCACCTCTCAGCGGAATAACTAATGTTGAACCTAAGCGGCAATATTTATTAATTGAACATTGATAAGGTTGATGAACGCCATCAAGATATTTAACATCATTTTGTTCAATTGCTTCTAAAGTAATATTAGAGGTAATTGGTGTGCCGGGTAGATGATGATCATCACCAACACCAATAAATGCTAAGATCTTTTCTCTATCAGTAATCGAAACTGCACCAATATCTAACTCTTGATAAATAATTTGTGCAACTTTAGTACTATTACTTTGATTAAAACCATCACGAAGTAAACCTTCGGTACTTGCGGCAATCTTAAGTGCCTTTGCGGAAAAGGCTGACGTATATCGTTCAAAAATAGCGCGCCTATCGAGTAAAATTCGCATAAACATAGCTGCGCCAATGCTATTAGCCACGATCATTGGCGCAGCAATACTTTTAACTGCATGTAAAACCACGTCAAAAGGGCGTGAAATTAGTAACACCATTATCATTTCAAGCGATTCAACTAATAAGCCTAAAACCCCGACTAACAACGGATTATAGATAAGATCAACTCGACCTTTTTTCATTAAGCCATAATGCAATAGACCACTAATCAATCCTGTTAAAATAGTCGAAAGCATACAACTTTCAGCGGTAATTCCACCTAACGTATAACGATGAATTCCTCCAGTTATCCCTACTAATAGCCCGACCATGGGACCGCCAAGCAAGCCGCCTAAAATAGCGCCAATGGCTCGGGTGTTGGCTATTGTGTCTTCAATGTGTAAACCAAAATAACTGCCCATAATACAAAATAGAGAAAAGATACAATAGCAGACTAACTTATGAGGTAAATGCACAGTCACTTGCATTAATGGAATAACAATAGGTGTTTTACTTAGTAGATAAGCGATAACTAAATAAATACACATTTGTTGAAGAAGTTGTAAAACAAGATCAAATTCAAACATAATTTTGACCACATAATAAAACCGTCGACAGATGTCGACGGTTAATATAATTAATTTATTTATCTAATAAGGTAAAGGTCTGTTTATCTTGCGTTGTCGAATCAGAGCCAACGTAGATATTGAATTTACCTGGTTCTGCAACATATTGCATTTTGTCATTCCAGAATTTTAGCATATCTGGTTTGATCACTAATTTCACCTCACCTTTTTCATGAGGTTTTAAAGTAATATTTTCAAAACCTATCAACTGTTTAACGGGTCGACTGACCGAAGCTGTGATATCTTGAAGGTAAAACTGTACCGTTTGGCTACCTTCTTTCTCGCCAATATTCTCAACATTTGCAGTCACCACAATTTCACCATTTTGCGGCATCTCAGTACTTGATAAGGCAAAATCTATCGTAAAATGGGTATAACTTAAACCAAATCCAAACGGGAATAGCGGTTCATTAGGACTATCAAAGTACGATGTTGTATATTTCCCCATATTTTCAGTACCATGAGGCCGACCAGTGTTTAAATGACTGTAATAGACGGGAATTTGCCCAACATTATCAGGAAATGACATTGGTAATTTAGCCGATGGGTTATAATCACCAAATAAAACATCAGCGATAGCATTGCCCCCTTCTGTGCCTAAAAACCAAGTTTCGAGCATAGCATCAGCTTGTTCATACTCTTCTTTTACAGTTAATGGACGACCATTCATTAATGCTATAACTAAAGGTTTGCCTGTTGCCTTTAAAGCTTTGATTAACCGTTTTTGGCTTGCTTGCAATGAAAGATCGGTGCGACTAGATGACTCATGCGCCATTCCCTCAGCTTCCCCTACAAACAACACAACAACATCGGCTTTTTTAGCTTTAGCAACTGCTTCGGCAATCATTTTATCAGCAGGACGAGGATCAAATTTGGTGGTTTCTTCATATAAATTTAAAAATTTATATAAATTAGAATCATCGGAAAGATTAGCACCAAATGCGTAACTAATTGTTTTAGGATCTTTTACTGCATTTTTGATTCCTTCTAAAGGTGTGACAGCTAGATTAGCGCGTCCGGCACCTGACCAACTACCTAAAATATCGCGCTTAGAATCGGCAAGTGGTCCAATCACGGCTATTTTCTTGTTTTTGGCTAAAGGTAAAATGCTATTTTTATTTTTCAACAACACAATACTTCGACGCGCTACATCTCTGGCTTCTTCTCGATGTAGACGGTTGTCGGCAAACATCGTATCGATATCTAATTTAGGATCTAAATTACGATGAGGGTCATTAAACAGCCCCATGTCATATTTGAGTTCTAATACATGTCGACAAGCTTTGTTAATATCCTCTTCTGTGAGGACACCTTCATTAACAAGTTCAGGTAAAAATTGAAGAAAATATTCATCATTCATACTGATATCAATACCTGCTTTTATCGCCACGCGAACAGCATCTTTAGCATCGCTTGCCACACCATGATTAATCAATTCACGAATCGCACCATGATCACTCACAACCACACCATTAAAATGCCATTGGTCACGTAATACTTCAGTCAGTAGCCAATGATTAGCTGTCGCTGGAATACCGTTAACACTGACTAAAGACACCATTACAGCACGACTACCGGCATCAATGGCTGCTTTATAAGGTACAAGATACTCTTGGAACATTTTACGTTCACTCATATCGGTGCTGTTATATTCGCGACCCGCTTCGACCGCACCATATAGCGCAAAATGCTTAACGGTTGTCACTAACGATTTTTTATCATCAAGAGACTGTTTTTGCATTTTTTCGACAAAAATACGTCCTGCTTCAGATGTTAAATAGGGATCTTCACCAAAGCCTTCAGAAACGCGTCCCCATCTAGGATCTCGGGTAATATCAACCATTGGAGCCCAAGTAATATTTAATCCATCTGAGGTCGCTTCGTCGGCAGACACTTCAGCAACTTTACCTATAACATTACGATCCCAACTCGATGCAACACCTAAATTAATTGGGAATACCGTACGATGGCCATGAATAATATCAAATCCAAAAAATAGAGGAATTTTATTCGGGGACTTTAAAGCGCGGTCTTGCATATTTGTCAAATCTGGCTCAACAACAGTATTAAAAATACCGCCAATCTCTCCAGCCTCGATTTGGTCTAATACTTTTGGTAAAGTGAGATCGCCACCTACACTAATTAATCTTAACTGACCCACTTTTTCTTTTATGGTCATTTTTGATAATAAGTTATCAATAAAAGCTTTTTTTTCTTCGCTATTCGAATCTTGTGCGAACAAAGAGCCTGAAAACAGAAAAAAAACCAAAACAACTATTAATTTTTTCATCATGATAAATATTGTTATAATTTAAAGGATAGACATGAAGATAGCATAACTTATTCGCGCATAAAAATCTCGTTATTTACATTGTTTTCATTTATGTTTAAAACAAGATCGCATTTATTATATAAAAAAATTGACGTTAATATTATTTAACCTCAAACTTTTTTACATAATAAATGCGGGCTAATCGTTTAGCGTGAGTGATTGCCAGACGACGTTCACGAAGGTTACATTAATTAGTCTCTAAAATTAGTAAATTGAAACGGTTGTCCTAATTCTCCGTTTTTAACTAATGCCATCGTTGCTTGTAAATCATCACGTGATTTACCCGTAACGCGAACTTGTTCCCCTTGTACTTGGGCTTGCACTTTAAGTTTACTGTCTTTAATCAACTTAACTATTTTTTTAGCTAACTCTTTATCAATACCTTGTTTTAGTTTTACTGTAATACTGTATAGTTTTCCACTATGTTCCATCTCTTCCGGAATTTCAAGTGCCCCACCATCAATACCACGTTTGGCTAACTTATCACGTAAAATATCCAATAGCTGTTGTACTTGGAAGTCAGATTGGCTGGTCGCTTTGATCGTTTCATTTTTTTCATTAAGCTCAAATGAGGCTTCCACATTTTTAAAATCCCAACGCGTAGTTAGTTCACGGGTCGCGTTTTCAACACCATTTTTCACTTCTGGCATTTGAATTTCAGAAACAATATCAAAAGAAGGCATAAATTCTCCTTTGCGAATAATTAAAAATAAAATTAACTTGATGAATGTTATGAGAATATATTGACTGTCCCTATATCAAAAGCAAAGACAGTCAATTAATTTATGGTAATTGATTGCGATTAATCGATGGTACGAAGTAATTCGTTAATTCCTACTTTACCTAACGTTTTAGCATCGACTTTTTTTACAATTACTGCACAATAAAGGCTATATTTGCCATCTTTAGTTGGTAAGTTACCTGATACCACAACTGAACCGGCTGGCACGCGACCGTAATGGACTTCACCTGTTGCGCGATCATAAATTTTAGTACTTTGACCGATGAAAACACCCATTGAGATCACACTGCCTTCTTCAACAATCACACCTTCAACGATTTCACTACGTGCACCAATAAAGCAGTTATCTTCAATAATCGTTGGATTTGCTTGCAACGGTTCTAATACGCCACCGATACCAACACCACCTGATAAATGAACATTTTTACCAATTTGCGCACAAGAACCAACAGTTACCCAAGTGTCAACCATTGTACCTTCATCAACATAAGCACCAATATTTACATAAGATGGCATTAATACGGTATTACGAGCCACATACGCACCTTTACGTGCAATTGCTGATGGAACGACACGGAAGCCTTCTTGTTGGAAGCGTGCTTCATCATAATCAGCAAATTTTAATGGCACTTTATCATAATAATTTGTTGCGCCACCATCAATAAGTTGGTTCTCATTAATACGGAAAGAGAGCAACACTGCTTTTTTTAACCATTGATGAGTCACCCAATCGCCATTAATCTTTTCCGCGACACGCATTTTACCGCTGTCTAATAGAGCGATACATTGATTAATTGCATCACGCGTTACTGTATCAACATTTGAAGGCGTGATTTCAGCACGACGTTCAAATGCTGCCTCAATAATAGTTTGTAATTGTTGCATTTCTCGTTTCCTTTAACTTTAAGTCCGTTAGCAAATTTAAATAGATGCACAGTATAATATAATATGTTACGCTTTTTAAGCGGTTTGTCGTATCAAACTAGCTTTCTTAGTAATAAACAACATTTATTTGGAATTAAGTTCACAAATACCCCACACACATAAATTACCAAAACCAAACTTTTCTATACTTATCGATATTGAAAGTTTACTAGACAAAAGATAAATGCAAAATTTTGGATTTTCATTGTTAGAATTATTGATTGTTATTTGCATAAGTGCAATTTGCGCCGCTATTGGCATGCAACAATGGAAAGAGATACAGCTCCGTAACGAATTAGTCTCAACAACACACCAATTAGCCTATTTTTTAAATGAAGTCCAAGTTAAAGCTAATACTGAAAATGAAAATTATAATCTTCATCTATTTTTATCCCCTTGGTGTTTAACTATTACATCCGGTGAGCCGCCAATAAGTTGTCAAACTGGCCTATTACAGTTTATCAAACCTAACAATTCGGTTGACATTAAATTATTAAACGAACAAAAAATCATTACATTTTGGGGAAGACGAAATATGGCTCAAACAGGCTCATTTGAACTCAGCAACACAATTGGTACAACCAGAGTGTTAATATCATTTCGTGGGCGAATTCGATTTTGTCGCATCAACAGTTATTTGCCAAGTTTACCCGCATGTTAAAACAATCAGGATTTTCACTACTTGAAATGTTGTTATCAATAACACTTTCAAGTTTAATTTTTATTGCAGTGACAGAATATTACTTTCAGATACAAGCACATACTTTACAATATTATCGAGCCATTCATCTGCAACAAACTGTTCAACAAGCACTATTTGGCATAGCCAAAGATATAAAGCGCGCAGGGTTTATTGCTAACGATCCGAGTAAACCAAATAAAACTGCATTAGCCATTATTAACGAAAAAAATTGCATTATTATTCGTTACGATAGTCAAATCCGACATGATTGGATCGATGATGCTTCAGCCATGAATAACGCAGATAGTTTTGTCTATCGCTTTATCAACAATAATATTGAATATAAAACGGGTGCGACTGCTTGCAATGAACCCAAGTGGGAAAAATTATTTGATCCAGCTGAGATTAAAGTGACAACCTTCCATCTGAAGCAACAGGCTAATAGTATCGAAATAGTATTAGCAGCTGAACTCAAACAACATCAACAAGTAAAATATCAAATAAGCAAAATAGTGAGAAATGAAAATTTTTATCCATCAAAACAACCATGAACAAGGTTTTAGTACGATTATCATGGTTATTATTTTAACCATTATTGGTGCTATATTATTAACAAGTGCTCACTTATTAATGATCTCATGGCATAAAACACTCGCCAGAGAAAGTCAATATTATCACCGTTTTAATCAAGCAAATTCCGCATTAAATTGGGCACTAACCCAAAATTGGCAAAGGCCAACAGATAATTGGCAATGTTTATTTGAAACAAAATATCAATGGAAAGTGTGTATCAAAAATTCATTATTACAAATCGACAACTACGTACTGATACGCGGTGAATCAGAAGGTTTATTTGTTTATAGTTTGGCGCATCATCAAGGTGGTAAACTCATCGTACAAAAAGGTCATTGGCTTGATTATTGCCCAGAAAAAAGGAGAGCTTATTGTGAATAACAATGCTATGACAGGATTTAGTATAATTGAAGTGATGATAGCCTGTTTGATATTTGCCATTGTTATTATCAGTTTTAGCAATTATCAACACACATTAACCTATTTTTATCATTATCTTTCAAATCAACAAAAGGCACAGCAAATTGCGTTTTCATTACTTGATAGTTACCCTAATATAGCGAGGCACATTGTACCTAACAATTGGCAATATAATATACGCAGTGAGTCTTACACAAGCCAGTGCCAACTCGTATCGGTCACAATAACAACCAAGCCTAACAAGCAAATTAATCAGCAACGATTATTTTGTCATGTAATAAATGAGTAGCGTATTGGCCAATGGATAAGTTATCTTAAAGCCACTGTTTTAAAAGTTGCAAAACTTGCTGAGTTTTTTCTGCATGAACATTGTGCCCTGCTCCTTCAATTGTTTCTATCACAGCATTGGGAAATTGACGCAATATTGCTTCATAATATTGTTGCATTACATAATTGGAATTGCTACCGCGCACGAAAAACGTTGGCTTATGCCAAGGAGAAATAGGTTGCCAATCACGTAAATGACTATATTGACTCACAATCACATTAGCATTAAATAACCAATGTCCATTTTTAAAAGATTTGAGCAAAAATTGGATTGTTCCATCTGATAGTCCTTGACTTTGCATAAGGTCAATAATCTGTTTTTTATCGGTCAGATTTTCAGCAAGGCAAGTACTTAACGACTCTAAAACCTGCGCATTATCCGTAGTCGGGTATTTAACTGGCGCAATATCAAGGGCGACAATTTTTTTGATTTTTTCAGAAATAATTTGGGTTAGTCGCAACGCAACCTTGCCCCCCATTGAATGACCAATTAAGATGATTTGATCTAATTGCAAATGATGACAAAGCGCCGCAATATCTTCTGCCATAACATTTAAATTCATCTCATTTGACCATGGCGATTGACCGTGATTACGCAAATCAACTTGAATGGTTTGATAATCAGATACAAAGTGCTTAGCTAACATATTTGAATTATCCAAACTGCCAAACACACCATGTAAAAAAATTATTGGTTGTCCTTCACCTTGTAATTTATAGTGTAAATTCATTTTTACATAATCCTTCATATCAAAACTTGTCTATTATAAGCCTAATTTCATTAAGATGATTAATTAATTCAATAACAAAAATTGCAATAACTATGATAAAATCCCAGACTAATTTTTTCAAATAATGTTAAGACATATGTTCCAAAATAACCCACTATTAGCCCAATTAAAACAAGAACTTCATCAACAAACACCCCGCGTTGAAGGTGTTGTAAGAGCCCACGAAAAAGGATTTGGGTTTTTAGATGTTGATAATAAAACAAGTTATTTTATTCCTGTTGCTAAAATGAAAACGGTGTGTCATGGCGATAAAGTATCAGGAACCATCATCGCCAATAATGATAAAGAGTCTTTTGATCCAGAAATATTAATAGAAAGTGCGTTACAAAAATTCATCGGAAAAATTGGTTTTCAAGATAACGCAATGATTATCCATGCTGAAAATATGCCAGAAAATCTTGTTATTCGCTGTAAAGTCAATAAACACGT
Source organism: Gilliamella sp. B3783 (assembly GCF_026536125.1). Taxonomy (NCBI): domain Bacteria; kingdom Pseudomonadati; phylum Pseudomonadota; class Gammaproteobacteria; order Orbales; family Orbaceae; genus Gilliamella; species Gilliamella sp. B3783. Next base: position 146,992 of record NZ_JAFNOU010000002.1, on the reverse strand, counting down.
TACCGAAAAAATCAAAGAAGGTGATTGGGTAACTGCAACACTGATTGCCCATCCACTACAAGAAGATAAAAACAGCTTTTTTGCCGAAGTTACCCATTTTATTGCTGAAGATAACTCTAAATACCTTCCTTGGTTAAAAACATTAGCCCGCTATAATTTAGATGATAAAGCGCCAACAGCTAACACATTGGCAATAACAGAAAATGAGCTAACCGATCGTCAAGATTTAACCTATATCGATTTTTTTACGATCGATAGTGAAGATACTGAAGATATGGATGATGCCATATCGATTGAAAAAGATGCACACGGTAATTATTTACTCAAAGTAGCTATTGCCGACCCTACCGCTTATGTAAGCGAAAATAGTGAACTTGATGATATCGCTAAACAAAGAAGCTTTACAACGTACTTGCCTGATTTCAATATCCCAATGCTGCCAAAAGAGCTTGCTGATGAGCTTTGCTCACTAAAAGCCAATCAAAAAAGGCCAGCTATGGTATGTGAAGTAAAAATCGATGCTAATGGTAATATTGATGACAATGCAATTGCATTTATTCCTGCATTTATCGAATCGAAAGCAAAACTTTGTTACCATAATGTTTCTGATTTTTTAGAAAACGGCAGTTTACTATCATCTGATAATTTAACGATACCGGAGCAACTAAATTGGTTAGCTAGTCTAGCAACACTAAGGACAGCGTGGCGACAAAGTCATGCTTTGGTATTTAAAGATATGACTGACTATCGTTTTATGCTCGATGAGAACCGACAAGTAAAATCAATTATTAAAGAAACACGCGGTATTGCTAACCAAATCGTTGAAGAAGTGATGATAATAGCCAATCAAGCTTTAACCATGCACTTAACTGACAAAATTGGTTTTGGTATTTTTAATGTCCATGCGGGTTTTGACCCTAAATTTATGGAGCAAATTTTAAAGATCTTAAATGAACATGGCTTAACGCAATTTGATAAAGATGCTTTATTATCGTTTGAGGGGTATATCCAGCTGCGCCGTATCATCAATAACGATACCTTTTTAGCCTCGCGCCTGCGAAAATTTCAAAGTCCTGCCGATTTTTCCCTTGAGCCAAGACCACATTTTGGACTCGGATTTAACGCTTATGCAACATGGACTTCGCCAATTCGAAAATATGGCGATATGATAAACCATCGTTTAATTAAAGCTTACCTACGCCAGCTTCCATTAACGTCACCTAACATAGAGCTACTTAAAATAATGAGTGAAAAGCGTAAAACATTACGCCTCGCCGAGCGTGATATGGCTGAAAATCTTTATGCACAATATTTATCGGATAAAATTAGCCATTGTTTTACCGCTGAAATTATTGATATTAATCGCGGCGGTGCTCGGGTACGCTTAACGGATATTGGCGCTTTTGCATTTTTACCGCTGTCAATGATTCATCCTGTACGTGAGCAAATTTGCTCCCTTCCGGAAGAAGGCGTTATCAAAATTAAAGACGAAATTTGCTATAAACTAACCGATACTATTTCGGTTGTTATCCATCAAGTTAAAAAAGAAAATCAATCGATTATAGTGAAATTAGCGGATAGTCACTAATGCACATTTTTTTATCATGATAAGCGGTATTAATTTCTCATTTTTCCCCTGAAATCAATCAGGGGAATACTGACTAATAATTAATGATATTTTAACGCTTAACCTCTTTTTTTTCTTGATAATATCTGATATCTTTCTTCACTCATTAAAATAATTATTATAATTAAATAGGCAAGATGCAGAGGGTACTATGTTATCAATTCATGGGCATGAAGTCTTACATATGATGGCTGGCAATAGCTATACAGAATCATCTCTAAAGGAAGCTATCGAAAAACAGTTTGGAAAACATGCTAAATTTCACACTTGCTCTCAAACTGATATGGATTCAACACAACTTATCTGCTTTTTAAAATTAAAAGGTAAATTTAAACCCGTTACTGATGTTGAATTTACGGTCAATGAAACAAAGATTTGTCATCATTAAGTTTCAAAATATGTTTAAGTGTTTTGAGACTGTTATAAATTTAAATTAATCGTATAGTGTATTTAATAGAATATGAGTATATAATTTCGGGCAAAGACTAATAGCCAGCCCTCAAATTACAACTCTAAAATATATTCATGGAATTTAATATGAAAATTAGTAACATTTTAATCTGCGCAATTGTTCCTATTCTTGTCGCCAGTTGTGTACATAGATCGGCTGCACCGGTGAAAAAAATAGAACAGCCGATTGAAACAGATGAGTTAACATTAATCAAACAACAAACCGAATTAAACAATCCATATGTTGTTAATGCAAAAACACAATTACAGCAACTTATTGGCACAAAAAACTTCGATAATTACATTAAAAAAACCGGCATATTAAGTTGCCAAAATGATGAAAACCAATCATCTTGCGTGCTGAATTTTTACCTGACTGAATATTACAAATTAAAATATAATCAACAGATTAAGAAAGTTCTTGAAGAAAACCTGACCGAACATAAAATTGAATTGAGCAAAATAAAAGCAACACCTGCTAATATAAAAAATTATTGTGACCTCTCAGCAGATTTTCTTGCTGCTGTTTATACCAATGACAATCAGAAAGTTTCTAACTACTTCCAACCTTTATTCAAAATGTCAGAAGAAGATATGTCATCATTACATGCTAAAATCATCAAAGATAATTATTCACACTTCTTAATTGATGAAAATCCAAGTATTTTGCAAGAAATGAAAAGTGAGTTTCTTGAAAAATGTTTAGACGATCCAAAAGACAACATTATTAATTATATAAATATTTTTAGATAATCCTAACGCGAGTTTTTTATGCACAATTTATTACCAATTAGTCAGTTTAGTAAAACATTCACTGGCAAGATGCTTTGCGTAGTGTCGGCTTCTTGTATCAGTTTTTCTTCATGGGCTTTTTCGTTTAATGATGTGGTGACGCAAGCTGAAAATTTATCAAAACAAGCTTATGTACAACCAACTAAAAATATTCCAAACGAACTATCATCGTTACAATTCGCTGATTATCAGAAAATTCAATTTAATCACCAAAAAGCTTACTGGAGTGATCGAAAAAGCCGTTTTAAACTTGAGTTTTATCATGAAGGTATGTATTTTGATACGCCTGTAAAAATCAATGAAATTGTTAATAACCAAGTTAACGAGATTAAATTTGATCCAAGTTACTTCGATTTAAGCAAAATTAATCTCGATAAGTTAGACACAAAACATCTTGGTTTTGCTGGATTTAAAGTCCATTATCCAATTAATAATCCGACTAAAACAGATGACGAAATTTTCACTGCACTGGGTGGTAGTTATTTTAGAGCGGTAGGTAAAGATCAACGTTATGGACTTTCAGCAAGAGGGTTAGCCATCGATACGGGTGAAATGTCTGGTGAAGAGTTTCCTCGATTCAAAGAGTTTTGGATTGAAAGGCCGCTGCCTAATCAAAAACATTTAGTGATTTATGCACTTCTTGACTCTCCACGTGTAGCTGGTGCATATAAACTTACTTTGGTACCGAGTGTCGATACAACAATTACCGTTGAAGCTAAAGTATTCTTCCGAGATGGCGTGAAAAAACTCGGTGTCGCACCATTAACCAGCATGTATTTATATGGACCAAATCAACCTTCCCCATTACTTAATTATCGTCCTGCAATGCATGATTCAAATGGATTATCAATTTTGTCAAATAATAACGAATGGATTTGGCGACCACTCAATAATCCAAAACGTTTATCTTTCTCATCATATAGTTTAGATAATCCTAAAGGATTTGGGTTAATTCAGCGAGATAAAGGTTTTGATGATTATCAAGATCTTGATGATCACTATGAACAACGTCCGAGTGTTTGGACAGAAATTTTGGACGACTGGCACAAAGGACGAGTTGAATTAGTTGAAATCCCGACCGCAGACGAAACCAACGATAATATTGTCTCTTATTGGGTTCCAGAAAAACAATACAAAGCCGGTGACACTCTTAGTTTTAAATATCGCCTACATTATACATTGGATGAACAACGACGTTATCCAGATAATATAGCAAGAGCGATTAGTACTCGATTATCACTCGGTGATATTAAACAGGCTAACTTAATTCGTAAGCTTGATGGGTCTAATGCATATGTTATTGATTTTGCAGGACCTCAACTATCAGAACAAATTCCGGTGAAAGTCATATCAAGCATCAATAATGGTTCTATTGTCAGTAGTGATGTCCAGTACAATCCGGTTATTAAAGGTTGGCGAGTGCTGGTTCGATTTAATGTTGAAGATAATAAAAAACCAACGGATATCCGCATCCAATTAGCATCAGAAAAAACGAATGAAGTTTTATCTGAAACATGGAGCGGTCAATATCCTGGACAATAAAATTATAACAATAAGCCAATAATATGAAAAACAATTACTTTTCAACTCTTTCTGGCGCAGATAGCTGGCGCCAGAATTTAAAAAACAATGATATTCCTTCAGATGATAGTGAGTTTTTAAAATATCGCTTAAACCAAATTGGTGATACCTCAACTTATATCGATGAAAGAAAGCAGCAACCAAGTTACCCAGAAGTTGAACGGGTCTCGATTCAACCGCAAATATGGAATAAGCGTTATCACGCCAAAATGAAGCCAGGATTGAATATTTTAGCGTTGATACGCCGATTAATCATGTTTGCGCTTATTGTGGTTCAAACCTATTTTGGTACCAGCTATCTATCAACACTATTACCCTATCAAAGCTGGCAAAAAATTAATTTTATGGCCAACTGGGCAATTAATCCTGAATTGGCAATATATAGTATCATTCCTTATATTATACAATGGTTTATTATCGCTCTGTTTGCAATTTTATTTGCCTGGATCTCAATTGGATTTTGGACCAGTATTATGGGGCTTATTTTAGCTATTATGGGGAAAGATCGTTATACCATTGAAATCCCAAAAGATGCTGCAGCACATATTGATGCCAAACATCGTACAGCCCTTGTTATGCCAATTTGTAATGAAGATGTCGCACGTGTGTTTGCTGGGTTACAAGCAACTTATCAATCATTAGTGGAGACCGGAAACGCAGCTTGCTGTGATTTTTATATTTTGAGTGATACCAATGATCCCGATCTTTATGTCAACGAACTAAAAGCTTGGGCTGATTTTAATGCCCAAAAACAGAATAATGGTTGTAATGTTTTTTACCGCCATCGTAAACGTCGCGTTAAACGTAAAAGTGGCAATATTGATGATTTTTGCCGACGTTGGGGACATTTATATGAATATATGCTAATTCTTGATGCTGATAGCATTATGACAGGTGATTGCATACTGAATATGATTGCAATGATGGAGATGACACCTAAAGCAGGTATTTTACAATCTCCTCCAAAATCAGTCAGAATGAAAACCCTTTACGGACGAATTCAGCAATTTGCTAATCAAATTTATAGTGATATTTTCTGTTCTGGAACCCACTTTTGGCAACTCAGTGAAGCCCAATATTGGGGACATAATGCGATGATTCGCTTAAAACCATTTATTGAGCACTGTATTTTATCGCCACTACAAAAACGTAAGGGCTCTATTCATATTTTATCACATGACTTAGTCGAAGCTTCATTAATGCGCCGTGCAGGTTATGGTGTTTGGATTGCATATAACATGAATGGTAGCTATGAAGAGTTACCTGGAAATATGATTGAAGATCTTAAACGAGATAATCGATGGTGTATGGGGAATTTAATCAATTTACGCTTAATTTTTAAAAGTGGTATTACACTAACCCACCGTGTTATGTTTTTAACCAGTGGTATGGCATATATCTCATCTTTGTTATGGTTAATATTTTTGATCTTCTCAACATTACTGCTATTAGTTTTTAATTTGTCAGATCAGCAATATTTTTTCCAGCCAAATCAATTTTATCCTACCTGGCCCAAATGGGATGAAAATTTAGCAATCCAACTATTATCTACCACTATGGTATTATTATTTGCGCCAAAATTTTTCAGTTACGGCATTATTATTGCTAAAACAGGCGCTAAAGAGGTAGGTGGAATCTTTAAATTGACCCTATCTATATTTATTGAAATGATATGGTCAATGATTTTAGCGCCGATACGGATGATCTTTCACAGTAAATTTGTAATAAAAGCCTGGTTAGGGAGTAAAGTACAATGGAAATCACCTTCCAGAAACGATGATACCTTAACTTGGGGGGAATCGTTCTATTTTTGTTGGCCTCTTTCATTATTAGGCATAGTTTGGTTATGTATTATTATCTGGTTAAATCCGCAATTTACATTATGGTATATCGCCATACTTATCCCGTTAACCATTTCACCACTGGTCATTAGGGTATCGGGCTTATCAAGTATTGGTATCAAAGCGCAAAAAGCAGGTTTGTTTTTAACCCCTGAAGAAACACACCCAGCAAGAGCGGTAACACTTACAGGTGAGTATTTGGTTAAAACTGAAGCAAATATTGTTGAACATGGTTTTATAATGGCATTAGTTGATCCTTTGTATAATGCATTAGCTTGTGCATTATCCACATCGCGCCATTTATCTAATGTAAAAAATCAGCAAAAACGTAGTGAACTGATTGAACAATTTGAACAGGTTGATTTAGCAAAAATCAATAAAGAACAACAATTAGCAATTTTAGAAGACCCAATTATTCTTTCTGCACTTCATCGTCATATTTGGCAACAGCAAGAAAAATACGACAATTTATTCACTTTGTGGCAAAATGAACGCCAGTAATAAAAAATAGGGCATTAGCCCTATTTTCTTTTTTTAGTAACTAATCAAAATCCATGGATATTTTTTTATGACTTGGCAACCTTCCTCATCTATCAATAATTTACTTAAGCGCGCGAAAATTATTTCACAAGTACGACAATTTTTTGCTGATCGCTGTATATTAGAAGTCGAAACGCCGACATTGAGCCAATATGCTGTTACAGATGTACATTTAAGTTCATTTTCTACAACATTTTTTAAACCAGGTGAATTTGACGAACAACTTGGACGAAAGATGTCTTTAATCACCAGCCCTGAATATCATATGAAACGTCTACTTGCCGCTGGTAGTGGTCCAATCTTTCAAATATGCAAATGCTTTCGTAATCATGAAGAAGTTGGTCGTTTTCATAATCCAGAGTTTACCATGCTCGAATGGTATCGTATACAGTATGATATGATGCAAATGATTAACGAAGTCGATGACCTATTACAAACTATTTTAGACTGTGAGCCGGCTGAACGAGTCTCGTACCAAAAGGCGTTTCAACGTCATTTAAATATTGATCCACTAGAAGCCGATCACGCGACATTAGTAAAAGCCATTAACCAACTTGATATTGGTATTAATGTTGATGATTATGACAAAGATGGGCTATTACAATGCTTATTCACTTTTGGTGTAGAACCCCATATTGGACTTGAAAAACCGATTGCAGTGTATCACTTTCCCGCATCCCAAGCCGCATTAGCTGCAATTAGTAGTGAAGATCATCGTGTAGCTGGCCGTTTCGAGTTTTATTATAAAGGGGTTGAGCTTGCCAATGGTTTTAAAGAGTTAACTAATTCACAAGAGCAAAGACAACGTTTTGAGCAAAATAATTTAGATCGCTCTAAACAAAATCTACCTCAACAAAATATCGATATTGAATTACTTGCCGCCATGGAGTCAGGTTTACCGGATTGTGCAGGCGTTGCTATAGGCTTAGATCGTTTAATCATGTTAGCCCTCAATTCAACGACCTTAGATGACGTTATATCGTTCACTTTTGATAGGGCTTAAACCATGCTCGGAACTTTAGGTTTAACTCAATGGGTTGCTATCATCATGACTGTGATAGCATTGATATTATTAATTGTAGTGATTAAATCTAAACTCACTATAAATAATATAAATCAATTATTTGAATTGCAACTGTCGCAAAAAAATCATGAAAGTCAATCTTTGACTGAAAAGTTACAACAATTAGAAAATGAACTCAATCAATATCGTCTACAATATGTGACACAAAATGCAACTATTACTGAGCTAAAAACCCGTTTGGAAGAAACGAAAAGCTCAGCTTATGAAAAGCAATCAATTCTTGAGCAAAGTGAGCAGCGGCTAACAACTCAGTTTGAGAATTTAGCTAATCGAATTTTTGAGCAAAGTGGTAAAAGAATAGAACAACAAAATAAGCAAAGCCTTGATTATTTACTTTCTCCGCTAAAAGAGCAATTAGAAGGATTTAAAAAGCAGGTACAAGATAGCTTTGGTCAAGAGGCAAAAGAACGCCATACCTTGACGCATGAAATCCGTAATTTGCAACAACTTAATGAGCAGATGACAAAAGAGGCCAACAACCTAACTAACGCTTTGAAAGGTAATAATAAAACCCAAGGTAATTGGGGCGAATTTATTTTAAGTCAAATACTTGATAATTCAGGGCTAAGAGAAGGTTATGAATATGATACACAAGTTAATTTGACCAATGAAAACAATCTGCGATTGCAACCAGATGTTATCGTTCACTTACCACAAGGTGGAGATGTGGTCATTGACTCGAAAGTAACACTTGTTGCTTATGAACGTTATTTCAATAGCGATGATGATATGATTAAAAGTAAATCAATGGCTGAACATTTAGCCGCTGTACGTAATCACCTAAAACAACTAAGCCAAAAAGATTACCATAAACTTAATGGAATTAATTCGTTAGATTATATTTTAATGTTTATTCCTGTTGAGCCAGCGTTTTTATCGGCCATTGATCATGATCCTGCGTTGATTAACGATGCTTTAAAAAATAATATTATGATAGTCAGTCCAACCACATTATTAGTTGCTTTACGTACGATTCATAACTTATGGCGCTATGAATACCAAAACCGCAATGCTGAATTAATTGCCGACAAAGCAAGTAAATTATATGATAAAGTTCGTGGTTTTATTGAAGATATGGAAAACTTAGGAAATTGCCTTGATAAAGCTCAGCAAACTTATCAAAATTCGTTAAATAAACTATCCAAAGGACGTGGTAATATAATTGGACAAATTGAACGTTTTCGTGAAATGGGCATCGAAGTTAAAAAACCGATCAATCCTGATCTAGCTTTAATATCGAAAGATGAAGTAGATAGTGAAAACGAAGATTAACTGTTATTGTCAAATAATCTTAAATTGTGAATACCATGAGTTATTATGTTATTAAATTTTCAGAGGAAACACATATTTCAGCATAAAAATAACCTTATTTATCCTTATTGAAATTATGTGTACACTCATTTACGCAAAAAAGGAAGCGCATATGGCAAAAAAACCAGTGACAGAACCAAGTTTTGAACAAACACTTAAGCAACTTGAAGCGATTGTTTCACAACTGGAAAATGGTGATTTACCATTAGATGAAGCATTAAATGAGTTTGAAAAAGGGGTTAAATTAGCCCGAACGGGGCAAAAACAATTACAACAAGCAGAGCAACGTATTCAGATATTATTAGCTGAAAATAGTGATGCGCAGTTGTCTGAATTCTCAATTAATCATGATGAATAATCTTAATGTATTACAAGAACGGATTAATTCGTTTTTAGCAGCCTACATTTCGCAGTTTCCTTGTTCCGAATTACAACAAGCAATGCGTTATAGCTTGTTAGCAGGGGGTAAGCGAATTAGGCCTATTCTAGTTTATTTAACAGGACAGATGTTTAGTTGTTCACTCGCTAAACTTGATGATGCGGCGGCAGCCATTGAAGCAATACATACCTATTCGTTAATCCATGACGATTTACCCGCTATGGATAATGATGATTTACGTCGAGGCAAACCAACTTGTCACATAAAATTTGGGCAAGCGCAGGCAATATTAGCCGGCGATGCCTTACAAACGTTAGCATTCACTATACTCTCTGAAAGCCAACACATTAATGACCAAACTAAAATTTCAATGATTGCTGAACTAGCCAAAGCTAGCGGATTAAATGGCATGTGCATTGGACAGTCACTGGATTTACAAGCTGAACATCAAACGGTAACACTTGAGCATTTACAACAAATACACAATTATAAAACTGGTGCACTAATCAAAGCAGCCGTCCGACTTGGTGCGTTGGCATGTGGAGAAGACAGTAAACCTTACTATGCCATGTTAGACAGTTATGCTCAAGCAATTGGGTTAGCGTTTCAAATTCAGGATGATATTTTAGATATAATCGGTGAACAAGCAATTATGGGCAAACCTCAAGGTTCAGATATCGCGCAAGAAAAGAGCACGTATCCCGCTTTAATTGGACTACAATCAGCAATAAAAATGACCCAAACGTTGTATGACCAAGCTATCGATAGTCTTAACCAAATACCTTATGATAGCCAACCATTACAAAAACTGGCTGATTTTATTATTAATCGTAAAAGTTAAACAATAGCTCAATGATGACAATGAATTTGGATAATTATCCGTTACTAAAAACCATCAACTCGCCAGAAGATTTAAGACGATATCCTTTATCTCAATTACCCGAAATTTGTTGCGAGTTAAGACAATTTTTACTTGATAGCGTTAGCAAATCGAGCGGTCATCTTGCATCCGGATTAGGTGTTATTGAGTTAACTGTTGCATTACATTATGTATATTATACGCCCTTTGATAAGGTTATATGGGATGTTGGGCATCAAGCTTATCCACATAAAATTTTAACTGGTCGCCGTGATAAGATGCTCACGATTCGACAAAAAGATGGATTACATCCATTTCCTCATCGTGAGGAGAGTCTATATGACGTATTAACAACCGGTCACTCATCTACATCGATTAGTGTTGCGCTTGGAATAGCTATTAGCGAGCAAAAAAAACAATCAGGGCAAAAAGTTGCTGCAGTTATTGGTGATGGAGCATTAACTGCAGGCATGGCGTTTGAAGCCATGAACCATGCCGGGCATATTAAGCCAGATATGTTAGTGATTGTTAATGATAATGACATGTCAATTTCTGAAAATACAGGTGCGCTTAATCAACATCTAACCCAAATTTTATCAAGTAAAGCTTATGCCTCTTTTCGTGAAAGTGGTAAGCGAGTACTTGCCAATATTCCACCACTTAAAGAGTTATTTAAAAAAACGGAAGAACATTTAAAAGGATTAGTCACGCCAGCTATTTTATTTGAAGAACTTGGCTTTAATTATATAGGCCCCGTTGATGGGCATGATGTTGAAAATTTAGTTCTCACATTGCAAAAAGTGCGTCAACTAAAAGGACCACAACTACTTCATATTATTACCAAAAAAGGCAAAGGATATGCGCCAGCAGAACAAGATCCAACATTATGGCATGGCGTCCCTAAATTTAACCCAGTTGACGGAACGTTGCCTAAAACCAACAACGTTGCCCCAACTTATTCACAAGTCTTTGGCGATTGGTTATGTGAAATGGCAAAGCATGATAAACAGCTAGTTGCAATAACGCCAGCTATGGGTGAAGGATCAGGCATGACAAAATTTGCTGATCAATACCCTGATCAGTTTTTTGATGTCGCCATTGCAGAACAACATGCTGTCACGCTGGCAACAGGATTTGCAATTAGCGGTTTTAAACCTGTAGTTGCCATATACTCAACATTCTTACAACGCGCTTATGATCAAGTTATTCATGATGTTGCCATTCAAAATTTACCCGTACTATTTGCTATTGATCGAGCTGGGATTGTTGGCGCTGATGGTGAAACACATCAAGGTGCATTTGATCTAAGCTTTTTACGCTGTATACCCAATTTTGTTATTATGACACCAAGCGATGAAAACGAATGTCGGCAAATGCTCTATACCGGTTATTTACATCATGGCCCTGTTGCTGTGCGTTATCCTCGTGGTGAAGGTATTGGTGCTTTATTAAAACCGTTACAAACAATACCGTTAGGTCAGTCAAAATTGTGCCGTGAAGGGCAAAACATAGCTTTACTCAATTTTGGCACATTACTGCCTGAAGTTTTACAGGCAGCCAACCAAATTAATGCTACAGTCATAGATATGCGCTTTGTAAAGCCATTGGATGAAAAAGTCCTTTTGCACATTAGCCAAACACATAATATACTGGTCACCGTTGAAGAAAACAGTATCAAAGGCGGAGCTGGTAGTGGCGTCTGTGAATTTTTATTATCGAAAAAAATAAAATGTGATATTTTAAATATTGGGTTACCTGATAAGTTTATTGCGCAAGGATCACAAACTGAGGTTCGCAATGAACTGGGTTTAAACTGTGAACATATTATCAAAAAAATTAATAATTTTATAAAACAATAGGTTAAATATGGAAACTAAAGCTGTCACTATTCAAATTTTTGGACGTACTTTAAAATTTAATTGTCCGGTTGATGAAGTTGACGCACTCGCTAATGCCGCAAAAGACTTAGATGCGCGCTTAAATAATTTACGTGAAAAGTCATCACAAATAAGTAGTGAACAACTCATTATGACCGCAGCACTGAATATTTCTTACGAACTAACAAAAGAAAAAGAAAAAAGTAATGAATTCAGTGATAGATTAAAAATGTTACAACAATTACTTGATTCAGCTTTAAATGGCAATAATTAACGGTTTTAATTGTAAATTTAATCAAAACGATCTTGTATCATTTGTTAATTTTAGTAATATTATACCCATCTCTGAGATGTTCGCGATATGGGTTAGTCCCCTGAGCCGATATTCTTTACTTTAGAACGGTGTGATTTTCAATTGGTGTGTATGCCTTATTGATAAGGAAACCTAAAAATTGGAACATGCTGTTCACCTTGAACCTTGGGTTCAAGGGTTACGACCCTAACGACATCTTGGAGTGCCTTTCATTGTTTTGACTTTGTAGTGGTAATTGATGAACATTAGACAGATTATCCGTCAAAAAAGACGGCAATTATCCCACCATGAACGCCAAGTTGCCCAGCAAAATATTTATCATAAAATTACCCATCATGCCGATGTTAATTCAGCTCAAAATATAGCGATATTTCTACCATTTGATGGAGAAATCGATACGCTACCAATAATCGAATACCTCTGGCAACAAAATAAATCTGTTTATTTACCCATTATTCATCCATTTGTGAAAACACATTTATTGTTTTTACACTACACCCCAAATACGCCTTTATTAAAAAATCGGTTTGGTATTTTACAACCGGCTTTAAACGTTTCAACTATCATACCGTATCAAAAACTTGATATTATCTTTACGCCATTGGTTGCATTTGATGAACGAGGATACCGAATGGGAATGGGCGGTGGCTATTATGATAGGCTACTTGAAAACTATCCAATATACAATATTAAACCTATTGGACTCGCTTTTGCTTGTCAAAAAGTCGAAAAAATCAATAATCAACCTTGGGATGTTCGATTGCCAGAAATTATTTATGCTTAACTGATAACCAAGCCCAAAGGATAAATACGAATCATTCGCATTATTACCCCAAAAAACATCAATTTATTTTATTTATCTATGATAAAAACCAAATTTAGCTATATAATAATTTAGCGTTAACTTTTTATCATGCACTACCGCCCTATTCTTTTGTCTTTTGAGCCAATATTTAATTCCAAATGGAGATAAATATTCTTGAAAGCACGTTATAAATATTTAAAAAGGAGTATTGCAATGTCAGAAAATAAAGTATTAACCACCAACAACGGCGCACCAATTGCCGATAATCAAAATTCTCGCACTGCTGGTCCTCGAGGCCCTGTATTACTCGATGATTACCAACTTATCGAAAAACTAGCCCAATTCAATCGCGAAAATATTCCTGAGCGTCGAGTCCACGCCAAAGGATCGGGAGCACACGGTACTTTTACAGTAACAAATGATATAACAAAATATTCATTTGCCAGTATATTTGCTAATGTTGGAAAACAAACACCTGTTTTTGTGCGATTTTCAACCGTAGGCGGTGAACGTGGTTCTTCTGATACAGCCCGCGATCCACGTGGTTTTTCAGTAAAATTTTACACAGATCAGGGTAACTGGGATATTGTTGGCAACAATACACCAGTATTTTTTATTCGTGATGCAATTAAATTCCCGGATTTTATTCATACCCAAAAACGTGATCCCAAAACAAACCTAAAAGATCCGCAAATGATGTGGGATTTTTGGTCCTTATCACCAGAATCACTTCATCAAGTGACCATTTTATTTTCTGATAGAGGAATTCCTGATGGTTACCGCCATATGCATGGGTATGGTAGTCATACTTATAGCCTTATCAATAAAGATGGGGTAAGAACTTGGGTGAAGTGGCATTTCAGAACTGAACAAGGAATTAAAAATATTGATCCTAAAAAAGCCTCAGAAATGGACGGAACTAATCCTGATTCAGCTCAAGAAGATCTATTCAAGGCGATTGAAAATGGCGACTATCCAAAATGGCGGCTTTATATGCAAGTGATGACTGAAGAACAAGCCGATCAACATCCAGAAAACCCTTTTGATGTGACTAAAGTTTGGTCACAAAAACAGTATCCATTAATCGAAGTCGGTGTAATGGAACTGAATCGAAACCCTGAAAATTATTTTGCTGAAGTCGAACAAGCCGCTTTTGAACCAAGTAATATAGTACCAGGAATAGGTTTATCTCCAGATAAAATGTTACAAGGTCGAGTTTTTGCTTATGCCGATGCTCACCGTTATCGAATTGGTACGAATTATCAACAATTACCTATAAATGCACCAAAATGTCCGGTACATAATTATCAGCGTGATGGCGCAATGCGTTTTCACAGCCCAGATAATGCGCCTAACTATGAACCGAATAGCGTTGATAGTGCACCTAAAGAGCAACCACAATATGCCTACCCGCCTATGCATGTCCCGGCAGGCACAATGGATAAGCATGATCATCGTGTTGATGGTGATTATTATTCACAACCAAGAGCATTATTCAATTTAATGAAACCAGATCAAAAACAGTTATTAATTGATAATATTGTTGGGTCGATGAAAAATGTTGATCGCAATATACAAATTCGTCAATTAAAACATTTTTATAAAGTTCATCCCGACTATGGGCAAGGTGTCGCTAAAGGTCTCGGTATTGATGTTAATTTAATCAAAGATTAACTTCATAAACAAGAAAAGCCGACGTAATAACGTCGGCTTTTTTATTTTTCAGATAACATGAACATTATTGAATAGTAAACGTTGTTACAAATATCTATAAAAAAATGAATTAACTTGATTAAAATTATTTAGCTTTATTTTTTTTAGTTAATTTTTTTAAGATAATCGACATTAATGGTCGATGGCATTTATATATCATATCAGGTGAAACCATAATCAATTCGGCAAGTGGTACTGTCCAATCGGGTTTGTCGGTATTGTCTAAATGTTTATCATCGATTGGAATCTCAATAGTATAACGCTGCGTATTGGCAAATAGCTGTTGTTTTTTAGCAATATCATTATCATCTTCATCACTCAGCATTTTACAATTATCAAGGATTTGCTGGGCGAAAATATCTGGCCAATTTTCTACGACATTTTTCATTTGCACATAATCAGAAATGTGTCTTAGCATGTCACGAAACAGTAGCAAATAGACCATTTGGACATTACGCCCCGATAAACTTGCTATCTGCTCGTCAGTTAGCGCTTTATTGATAACACTTGGACCCCATTTAAAAAACAGCGTATCTTTGTACATGTTTACAATCGGTTTTATTCGACGGTACTGTGTTTTAACTAGCTTATCAATTTCATGTGAAATTTGCAGAGTTGGGTAACCAACTCTGTTACGTCCATTAAGATCCCGCTCAGACAGCGATTTTTGCTGTTTTTTGGGCAAGAGTTTTTTTAACAATCCTAACATATTGTCATCCTTGTGATTGTTCTTTTTGCCGAACAATTTCGAACAGACAAACGCCAGTAGCGACCGATACATTTAGCGATGAGACAATTCCTGCCATCGGTATACTCACAAGTTCGTCACAATGTTCTTTCGTCAATCGACGCATGCCTTCTCCTTCTGCGCCCATGACTAAAGCAAGAGAGGTGGGTTTAGTAAAAAAATTGGTTTGATAAAGTGTTTTATCTGCTTCACCAGCAGTACCCACAATCCAAACTTGATATTCATCTTGCAACATACGCATTGTACGCGCTAAATTGGTCACCCTAACCACCGGCACACTTTCAGCCGCACCACAAGCAACTTTTTGTGATGTAGAGTTTAGCGAAGCGGAGCGATCTTTAGGCACAATAATAAAATTAACACCAGCAGCATCAGCCGTTCGTATACAGGCACCTAAATTATGCGGATCAGTGACACCATCTAAAATCAATATAACAGGATTCAATTCTTGTTCCATCAACAATGGAATATCGTTTTCTTGATAACTTCGACAAGGTTTTACCATAGCTAAAATACCTTGATGGACACCGTTCTTAGATTTTTCATCAAGCCATTGACGGTTAGTTATTTTCACCGGTAAAGCTAACTGTTCAAGCTGATGAACCAGTGAAATAAGGCGTTTATCTTCTCGACCTTTAATAATAAATACTTCAATAATTCTTTCCGGCGCACGGGTAAGCAGTGCTTCAATGGCATGAATGCCATAAACTGTTTCACTCATCTATTTGCTACTCTTTTTTCGTTTATTACTGGTTTTTGACTTTGCTCGTTTACTGTTTTTATTTTTAGGTTTACTTTCAATTTTACTTTGAGATTTTTCACTATTTTTACTGGTGGATTTTGTACTTTTGCGCTTAACAGGTCGATCAATTTTTGGCTTTTTCTGTTCTTGTTTCGATTTAGTCTTCGCTGTTTTACCTTGACGCATTGGTTTATTATTGCTGCCTACCAATGAAAAATCAATTTTACGCTCTTCTGGATTGACATTATCGACTTTAACTTGAACTTTATCGCCCAGACGATAACTGTAACGAGTATTTTCACCAATTAAACGATTACGTGATGGATCAAAAATATAATAATCGTTTTCTAGCGAGGATACATGAACCAAACCATCAATAAACAGATCATCTAAACGGACAAAAAATCCAAAATTAACCACACTTGAAATCGTGCCATTAAATACTTCACCAACATGATCTTGCATATAATCGCATTTAAGCCAATCAACAACATCGCGTACTGCTTCATCAGCTCGCCGTTCAGTCATGGAGCAATGTTCACCAAAATAGAGCATTTCATTCATAGTATAACGGTGCCCACCAGTTTTACTGGTTTTATCAAGCTCATTGGCTAAAATCCATTTAATCGTGCGGTGCAATAATAAATCAGGATAGCGACGAATTGGCGAAGTAAAATGCGCATATTCATCTAACGCTAAACCAAAATGACCTCGATTTTCGGGATCATAGATAGCCTGCTTCATGGAACGAAGTATCACCGTTTGTAGCATTTCATGATCAGGACGTTCTTCAATTGCTAACATCAATTGGGCAATATCTTTAGATTTAGGATTGGTTCCGCCACCCAGTGATACGCCTAATTCGCTTAAAATACTTCGCAAATTATTCATGCGATCTTCATCGGGTTTATCATGGACGCGAAACAGTGAAGGCACGTTTGCCTTAATAACCAATTTGGCTGCTGCTACATTAGCTAAAATCATGCACTCTTCAATAATTTTATGGGCAACATTGCGCTGCACGAGCTCAATACTTTCAATACGTTTATCGGCATTAAAAATAAATTTTGGCTCTTCTGACTCAAAACCTATCGCACCACGTAAGACTCTTGAATTATCGAGCACATTATATAATCCGTAAAGATTTTCCAGATGAGGAACTAAATCATGATAATGTTCTTGTAACTCGCGATCACCTTCTAAAATTTTAGCCACTTTAGTATAGGTTAGCCGAGCATGCGAATTCATCACCGCTTCATAAAATTGATAACTTGTTAATCGACCTTTGTTCGATACCGTCATTTCACAAACTAAACATAACCGATCAACTTGTGGATTAAGTGAGCAAAGTCCGTTAGATAACGCTTCAGGTAACATTGGCACAACACGTGACGGAAAATAAACCGAGGTACCACGTAAACACGCTTCTTTATCAAGTGGTTTACCGGGACGAACATAGTAACTAACATCTGCAATGGCGACCCATAATCGATAGCCTCCACCTCGATTTTTTTGACAATATACCGCATCGTCAAAATCACGAGCATCTTCACCATCGATAGTCACTAAAGGAAGCTCTCGTAAGTCTTTTCGACCTTTTTTCGCACTTTCAGGAACGTGATCGCTAAATTTGCTCACTTCTTTTTCGACAGGTTTTGGTAATTCATAAGGAATTTCATGATTACGTAGTGCGATGTCGATAGCCAGATTGGTCCCCATGATTTCACCAAGAACCTCTTTAATAATACCGACTGCTTTTTGGCGGCGTTCAGGGCGTTTTTGCAACTCAACCACCACCACTGCGCCCATACGCACAGTGAGATTAGGTTTGCCTGCAATTAAAATATCGAAGTTTAAACGGCTATCATCCGGTACTACAAACCCAACACCTTGTTCAATAAAATAACGTCCGACAATTTGGTTACTACGAGGTTCTAAAATACGAACAACACGCGCTTCTGTTTTTCCACGATATTGATTACCCATAGGTTGAGCTAAAATAACATCACCTTGCAGTACCTTTTTCATCTGATCCGGCGATAAAAAATAATCCTCAGGCTGACCTTCTACACGCAAAAAACCAAACCCATCACGATGCGCAATGACACTGCCTTTAACCATCGCAAATTTTTCTGGCAAGGCGTAGCATTTACGGCGCGTAAAGACAACTTGTCCATCACGCTCCATTGCGCGCAAACGACGATGTAACGCGACTTTTTGCTCTTCGTTTTTAATTGCAACAGCCTGCGCAATTTTCTCTAAACTTGCGGGTTTGGCTTCTTTAGTTAAATAATCTAAAATAAGTTCGCGGCTCGCTATGGGAGATTCATATTTTTCTGCTTCTCGATCAAAGAAGGGATCTTTTATCATAAGGGATATCCGGTGATCTAATATTGCTGTTAGCATAACATAGAGTGGTATAACTTAAAATGAACATTATTGATCAGGCAAGAATAATCTTTACCTACCTCACTGAATAAAAATAGAAGTGTTTCTATTGATTTTATTTGATTTTTTTAAAGTTATTACTATGATTTTTTTAGTATGTTTTTTTATTTTGCCTACATTAAAAATATGGCGCTGTTATTAGCGCCATCATTGTATAGTGTCATTTATTGGTTAAGCTTTTCTCGTTCAATTGCCCGATAACCAATATCTTTACGATAAAAACAACCATGCCAATAAATATCTTTAATTTGTTCATAAGCGCGCTTCTGCGCTTCAAGCACAGTATTACCTAAAGCTGTTACGCAAAGCACTCGACCACCATTGGTATAAACTCGTCCTTTTTCTAAACTGGTACCAGCGTGAAATATTTTACAATCTTGAGTTGATTCTGTCGGTAAACCAAGAATGACATCTTGGGTATTATATTCACCAGGATAACCACCGGCGGCTAATACTACCCCCAATGCTGGTCTTGGATCCCATTTCGATTTGACGGTATCTAATTTACCCTCGACAGCTGCAAGGCAAAGTTTCACTAAATCAGATTGCAGTCGCATCATAATAGGTTGCGTTTCAGGATCGCCAAATCGACAATTAAATTCAATGACTTTAGGGTTGCCTTCTTTGTCAATCATTAACCCAGCATATAAAAAGCCAACATAAACATTACCTTCCTCAGCCATACCATTGATTGTCGGGTAAATAATTTGATCCATCACTCGGCTGAAAACTTCATCAGTAACAACAGGGGCAGGCGAATAAGCGCCCATACCACCAGTATTTAAACCAACATCACCATCCCCAACACGTTTATGATCTTGGCTCGTTGCCATAGGTTCAACATTTTTACCATCAACCATGACAATAAAGCTGGCCTCTTCACCTTCTAAAAACTCTTCAATGACAACTCGGTGCCCAGCATCACCAAAGGCATTTCCCGCTAGCATATCGCGCACCGCATCTTCAGCTTCTTTTATTGTCATTGCAACAATCACCCCTTTACCTGCCGCAAGGCCATCGGCTTTAATAACAATTGGCGCGCCTTTTTGACGAATATATTCAATGGCCGGAGTAACTTCGGTAAAATTTTGATACTCTGCAGTAGGTATATGATGTCTGGCTAGAAAATCTTTAGTAAATGCTTTAGATCCTTCTAATTGTGCGGCAGATTTTGTTGGACCAAAAATTTTTAATCCTGCTTTTTGAAAGCTATCTACCACACCTATCACTAATGGGGCTTCAGGTCCGACAATGGTTAAATCGATGTGTTCTTGCTGTGCAAAATTTAACAATCCCCCAACGTCCGTTGCTTTAATGTTAATATTTTCTAAATTCGGTTCAAGCGCAGTGCCTGCATTGCCGGGTGCAACAAAGACTTTTGAAACTAATGGTGATTGTGCTACTTTCCAAGCTAGAGCATGTTCACGCCCACCATTACCAATGACTAAAACTTTCATAAAAGATCCTTTAAAAACTTTAAGCTAAAAAGCGAGGTGAAATTTGAGTTTTTGCAAACTGAGTTTAGCACGCTCTTTTCTCGTGACATTGTATTGTCTTGTTATTCAATTATTAGTGTCTAAAATGACGCATATGGGTAAAAATCATTGCAATATTATGTTCATCTGCTGCCTGTATGACTTCGTCGTCACGAATCGATCCACCCGGCTGAATCACACAGGTGACGCCCACCGCTGCGGCTGCATCAACGCCATCTCGAAATGGGAAAAAAGCATCAGAGGCAACAACGGAACCTGCAACTTGTAAGTTTTCATCTTGCGCTTTAATTCCTGCAATTTTTGCTGAGTATACTCGACTCATTTGCCCCGCACCAATACCAATTGTCATATTATCCTTGGCATAAACAATTGCATTTGATTTAACAAATTTAGCCACTTTCCAACAAAATATTGCATCTGAAAGTTCTTTAGCTGTTGGTTTTCGTTTAGTTACTACAGTCAATTGAGTTTCATCAACTGTGCCTAAATCACGCTCTTGCACCAAAAGTCCACCGTTTACTCGTTTAAAATCTAAGCTGGCTTTCGATGATGTTGATAATTTTCCGGATTCTAATACACGCACATTTTTCTTAGTTTGTGTAATCGCTAACGCCTCTTGCGTCACTGATGGCGCAATAATGACTTCAACAAATTGTTTATCAACAATAGTTTGTGCTGTTTTAGCATCTAACGTTCGATTAAAAGCGATAATGCCACCAAATGCCGACGTCGGATCAGTTTTAAATGCATTTAAATACGCGGTTAAAATATTATCACTCACCGCAACACCGCAAGGATTAGCGTGTTTTACAATCACACAAGCTGGTTCAGCAAATGATTTTACACATTCAAGTGCTGCATCTGTATCTGCAATATTGTTATACGAAAGTGCTTTACCTTGTAGTTGTTTAGCGGTTGCAATTGAAGACTCTTGGATATCTTCTTCAATGTAAAAAGCCGCTTTTTGATGAGCATTTTCGCCATAACGCATGTCTTGTTTCTTAATAAATTGCAGATTGAGTGTTCGAGAAAATTCACCAGAAGGTTTATCGGTTTCACCATAATAAGGTGGCACCAGTCTTCCAAAATAATTAGCAATCATGCCATCATATTTAGCGGTATGTTCAAAAGCTTTAATCGCCAAATTAAACCGGTATTCGAAAGTCAGTGAATTTTGCTGTTTATCGAGCATATTAATAATTGTCGCATAATCACCACAATCAACAACAATAGCCACATCTTTGTGATTTTTAGCAGCAGATCGCACCATAGTTGGTCCACCAATATCAATATTTTCAACCGCATCTTGCAAGGTACAATCGGCTTTAGCCACGGTTTGAGCAAAAGGATATAAGTTAACCACAACCATATCGATAGGTTCGATGTGATGATTTTGCATTATTTGATCATCTATGCCACGTCGACCTAAAATTCCGCCATGAATTTTTGGGTGTAACGTTTTAACTCGTCCATCCATCATTTCAGGAAAACCCGTATAGTCAGATACTTCCGTTACCGGTATTTGATTTTCGATTAGCAATTTAGCGGTACCACCAGTGGAAAGGAGTTCTATTTTTCTAGCTGATAATGATTTGGCAAATTCAATGATTCCGGTTTTGTCAGAAACGCTTAATAAAGCGCGACGGATAGGACGATACTGCTGCATGAAAGGCTCCGAAGTTGATATTCTACATCCAAGTCAGTGAAGTGGTTATTATATATAAAACAAGGGTAGATGTTTAGTACTAAGTTTCTAAAAAGCCATCAAAAATTTTTAACCATAATATTTGAACTTGATCACATAACTGAGATTTTCCTGTCAATTGCGGCTTTGCTCACTTTATTTTTTTTATTTTTAGTAATAATGTTATGCGTAACTGTTATGCATAACATTATTATGAAAAGGGAGAAAAATATGCAATCTTTATTCGATTTAAAAGGCAAACGCGCTTTAATTACTGGTTCGGCTCAAGGTATTGGCAATTTATTAGCTAAAGGGTTGGGACAATATGGTGCCAGTATCATCATCAATGATATTACCGATGAAAGAGCAAAAAATGCTGCAACACAATTAGTCCAACAAGGTATTGATGCAGTCGGTATTGGTTTTGATGTGACGAACTCAAGTTCAGTTAAACAAGCAATTGATGATATTGAACAAAACATCGGACCTATCGATATCTTAATCAATAATGCGGGTATTCAACGACGTCATCCATTTACAGAATTTCCTGAAGCGGATTGGGACGCCATTATTAATGTTAATCAAAAAGCGGTGTTTTTAGTATCACAGCAAGTTGCCAAACATATGATTGCTCGCAAGCAAGGCAAAATTATTCATATTTGTTCAATGCAAAGCGAATTAGGGCGCGACACAATTACGCCTTATGCCGCATCAAAAGGTGCGGTAAAAATGCTGGTTAAAGGTATGTGTGTTGAGCTTGCTCGTTACAACATTCAAGTTAATGGTATTGGTCCGGGTTACTTTGATACTGAAATGTGTAAAGCATTAGTTGAAAATGCAGAATTCACCAAATGGCTATGCCAACGAACACCTGCTGCCCGCTGGGGAAAACCTGAAGAGCTTATTGGTTCAGCAGTATTTTTATCGTCAGCAGCATCGAACTTTGTCAACGGACATATTCTTTATGTGGATGGCGGTATGTTATCTGCGGTGTGATGTTTTTTACGGTGAGATCGTTATCAAATCACTTTTTTATCAATTTAATGCGTGTATTTGGTTTCGATATCTCCTTACCGACTGAACAATTTTCTTTATTATTAAATCACGAGAACTAATATGAATATCACTAATAAACTAGCCCCCTCTCGTTGGTGGCGATTGATGCCTATTATTTTTATTACCTATAGTTTAGCTTACTTAGATCGAGCCAATTATGGTTTTGCCGCAGCCGCCGGTATTAATAATGATCTTGGTATTACTAAAAGTACCTCTTCACTAATTGGCGCCCTCTTTTTTTTAGGTTATTTTTTCTTTCAAGTCCCTGGATCAATTTACGCAGTTAAACGTAGTGTACGAAAATTGATTTTTATTTGCCTAATTTTATGGGGAGGTTGTGCTGCATTAACCGGTATGGTTACTAATATTGCATCTTTAATGATCATCCGATTTGTTTTAGGTATTGTTGAAGCTGCCGTTATGCCTTCTATGTTAATCTACATTAGTACTTGGTTTACTAAAGCTGAGCGTTCAAAAGCCAATACGTTTTTAATTTTAGGTAATCCGGTTACTGTGCTTTGGATGTCAATTGTATCAGCTCACTTAATCGATCTTTATGGTTGGCGTGAAATGTTTATTATTGAAGGGCTGCCTGCCGTCCTTTGGGCGCTAATTTGGTGGATTGTAGTCCGAGATAAACCTTCACAAGTAAACTGGTTAACCGATAAAGAAAAAGCAGATTTTAAAGCGGTAATGGACAAAGAACAGCAAAATATTAAGCCTATGCGCAATTATGGCGAGGCTTTACGTTCAGGAAATGTCATTAAACTTTGTGCAGTTCATGCGCTATGGAGCATTGGTGTTTACGGTTTTATGATGTGGATGCCATCAATTATTAAATCTGCTGGTAATGTCGATATTGTCTCTGTTGGTTGGCTTTCAGCCATTCCGTATCTTGTTGCAATTACAATGATGTTAATTGTCTCTTATTATTCAGATAAATTGCAAAACCGAAAACTTTTTGTTTGGCCTTTATTATTAATTGCAACGATCGCTTTTTTTACCGCTTATGTATTAGGAAGTGAGCAATTTTGGATCTGCTTTATATTATTATCGATTGCTGCTGGGTGTATGTATGCACCTTATGGTCCTTTTTTTGCATTAATCCCTGAATTATTACCAAGTAATGTGTCAGGGGTTTCTATAGGTTTAATTAATAGTTTTGGCGCACTTGGTGCATTTATTGGCGCTTGGCTTGTTGGCGTGATAAACGCAGCAACTGGCAGTGCTGGAGCCTCATATGTTTTTATGGGAGCGGCATTGATTTTATCAGTAATATTAATGGCGAGTGTGAAAGCACCTAAACAGTAGTTATCCATTAAAAAAATAGGAAGATAATAGTAACGATTATCTTCTTATTTAGTACAGCAATAATGGGATTTATTTTTTATTTTTATTTTTACTGGTAAAATGACTAAATTCAACTGGCTTGTTTACCTATAAAAATAAAGGGTTATGAAAGATAAACGCATTAGTTTACAAGATATCGCAGATTTGACCGGCGTGACCAAAATGACTATTAGTCGCTATTTGAGAAATCCAGAACAAGTCTCTGAAAAAAATAAAGAAAAAATAGCAAAAGTTTTAAAAGAAATTAATTACATTCCTAATCTTGCACCGCAAATCATGTTAGGCTCACGCAGTAGGTGTATTGGTATTGTTATTCCTTCATTTAAAAATCACATATTTTTAGAAGTGTTGGCAGGAATTGAGTCAGTTACCTCGAAGCACCATTATCAAACCATTATTACCAATTATAATTATGATAAAAAAATTGAAGAAGAAAAAATTATCAATTTGCTATCCTATAATATTGATGCCTTGGTTCTAATGGAAAAAAACCATACTAAAACAACTTTGCAGTACTTAAAAACGGCCAATATTCCTGTTGTTGAATTGATGGATGTGACTCAGCAATTTTTTGATATCCAAGTTGGGTTTGATAACGAACAAGCCGCCTTTGATATGACAATGCAAATGTTAGCTTCAGGCAAAAAAAATATTATCTACTTTAATTCTATCGCAAGTGCCCGTGATAGCCAACGCTACAATGGTTATCAACGCGCCATGAAACAATCAGGATTGATGGCAAAGCAGATTATTCCTGATGCAATATCCTCAATTAATTTAGGTAAAAGCTTATTTAACCAAGCTATCGAACAATATCCCGACCTTGATGGAATATTTTGTACTAATGATGATATGGCAATTGGCGTGTTACTCGAATGCCAAAAATATAATATTGCAGTACCTGAACAAATTGCTATTGCAGGCTTTCATGGTTTAGAAATCGGTCGCGCTAATCAACAAAAAATAGCAACGGTTATCACACCCCGTTTTGAAATTGGAAAAGTTGCAATTGAGCTTTTATTAAAAAGGCTAGATGGAGAACAAGTCAAAAACAGTGTTTGTTTAGCGTATAAAATAGAAAAAGGACAAACAATATAAAAATCAGTCAAATCAATTAAGTAATCAAACAACAAAAATAGTTTAATTACTTAATTTGAAGTGATGATAATTAATCATCACTATAACCTAAACTTCGCAGTGCCCGTTCATCATCAGCCCAACCCGCTTTGACTTTTACCCACAGCTCTAAATGAACTTTGTTATCAAAGAAGGACTGCATATCTTTGCGCGCTTCAATACCAATTTTTTTAATTTTTTCGCCCTTATTACCAATAACCATTTTCTTTTGACCATCTCGTTCCACTAAAATTAAGCCATTGATACGATACATGCCGTTGCGTTCATCAACTTTAAATTGTTCAATTTCAACAGTAACTGAGTAAGGTAACTCATCACCTAAAAATCGCATTAGTTTTTCACGAATAATTTCTGATGCCATAAATCGTTGAGAACGATCGGTAATATAGTCTTCAGGAAAATGGTGTTCACCTTCGGGTAGGTGTTTTTTGACAATACTTTTAATAATGTCAATACCTTCCCCTTTTTCAGCACTAATAGGCACCACATCGAGAAAATCAAGTTTTTGACTGATTGCTTGAATATGGGGTAAAAGTTGCGTTTTATCCATAACATTGTCAATTTTATTAATGACAAGTAAAACCGGACATTTACATCCTTTCAACTTGTTAGCAACCATCTCATCGTCATCATTCCAATGCGTACCTTCAACGACAAAAATAACTAGTTCAACATCACCTATTGAGCTACTCGCTGCGCGATTCATTAAGCGATTAATTGCGCGTTTTTCTTCAATGTGTAGTCCTGGCGTATCAATGTAAATAACTTGATCATTGCCTTGTGTATCAATACCAATAATTCGATGGCGTGTAGTTTGAGCTTTACGCGAAGTAATTGAGACTTTTTGGCCAAGTAATTGATTTAATAAGGTTGATTTACCTACATTTGGTCGGCCAACAATGGCAACAAAACCACAATGTGCTATCGTTTCTGTCATTTTATACCTAATTGATTGAGTGCTTGTTGTGCTGCGGATTGTTCCGCCTTACGGCGACTTAAACCGCGCCCTAAATATTGATTATCATCGTTTTCAATTTTACACTGAATTAAAAACTCTTGTTCATGATTGTCACCAGTCACTTCAAGAATTAAATAACATGGCCTTTCATGATGAATACCTTGTAAATATTCTTGCAAACGCGTTTTAGCATCTTTTTGTTTAATGCCGGGTTTAATTTCAGTTAAGCGAGTTTGGTACCAAGCTAAAATTAATTGACGTATATTTTCAATATCACTATCTAAGTAAATTGCACCAATTATGGCTTCTACAGCATCAGAAATGATGGATTCACGACGAAATCCACCGCTTTTTAATTCACCTTGTCCTAAAATAAGATGATCACCTAACTTAAAGTCTTTACCAATTTCCGCTAAAGTTTGACCACAGACTAAGCTTGCTCGCATTTGACTTAAATCACCTTCGTCTTGTTTGATAAATCGGTGATAAAGCTCATCGGCAATAACAAAACTTAAAATAGAATCACCAAGAAACTCTAAACGTTCATTATGTAATTTATTAGCACTACGATGAGTAAGTGCTAATTCAAGTAAAGATAAATCGTTAAATTGGTAACCAATTGATTGTTGTATTTGACTAAATTTTTTCATCATCATTGTTATTAATGTATACCACCAATACGGCTGAATCTTATACCGGTAGGCCATTCATTAGGTTGTTTTTCAAAACTAATCCAAATTGCGGTTGCTCGTCCAACAAAGTTTTCTTCGGGTACAAAACCAAAGTAACGGCTATCACCACTGTTATCACGGTTATCCCCCATCATAAAATAGTGCCCTTGTGGGACAACCCATGTCGCAATAGGTTGACCTTCTTGATGGTAAAAATAATTTGGATCTTCTTGTGAACCTTGAGTGGTTAAAATATCGTGAGGTTGCTCGCCCAACGTTTCTTGTTGTATTTTCATATCAAGCGATACCACAGATCGTGAATTGACAATATCTTGCTTTGCATATTGTTCTAGCGTATAAAAATTCGGGTTGGCTTTCATTTCTCTGTGCACTTCTTTCCAATCACTAGGTTTGGGTTCAGTGTAATGTAAATCTAACGGCTGAGCTTTTTGTCCAACACAATTGAGATCACTTGTTTGACAAGCAGGGTAAATAAATATCTTTTTATCATTGACTGAATAGACAATTTTATCACCAGGCAACCCCACAACACGTTTAATTAAATCCATTTGTGGAACATTTGGATGTTTAAATACCGCTACATCACCTCGCTTTGGGTGGCCAGTTGGAATCAATACTGTATTTGTGATGGGATCTCTAAGTCCATAGGAGTACTTTTGGACGGCAATAAAATCGCCGACCAGTAAAGTTTGCATCATTGAACCAGACGGTATTTGGAAAGGTTCAAATAAAAATGAACGAATCACAAATACAATAAATAAAACTGGAAAAAATGAGGATAACGTCTCTATCCAGCCATTTGGTTTTCCAACTTCAGCAAGTATTTTGCCATCAACTTCACCATTGCATTGTTGGCGAACTTCTTCAACTTTTCTTTGTCTTGCTGGTTTCCATTTAAATTTTTCTAAAAACCAAAAGATTCCAGTTATAAATGTTGCTAACGTTAATATGATGGCAAATATTCCAGCCATTTTTTTACCTCTTCAACTAATTAATCTTTTCCTACATGCAAAATAGCTAAAAATGCTTCTTGCGGTAGTTCTACGTTACCTACCTGCTTCATGCGTTTTTTACCTTCTTTTTGCTTCTGTAAAAGTTTCTTCTTACGGCTTACATCACCGCCATAACATTTGGCTAATACGTTTTTGCGTAACTGTTTGACTGTTGATCGAGCAATAACATGATTACCTATAGCTGCCTGAATAGCAATATCAAATTGCTGACGAGGAATAAGATCTTTCATCTTTTCAACTAATTCACGCCCACGATAAGGTGCATTATCTTTATGTGTAATTAGAGCTAACGCATCAACTCGCTCACCATTAATCAGTACATCTAGTCTGACCATATCAGCAACCTGAAAACGTTTAAAACTATAATCTAATGATGCATATCCACGCGAAGTTGATTTCAATTTATCAAAGAAATCTAATACAACTTCAGTCATTGGGATTTCATAAGTCAGTGCGACTTGATTACCATGGTAAACCATATTAGTTTGTACACCACGTTTTTCTACACATAAGGTAATAACATTTCCTAAGTAAGTTTGCGGCACTAAAATATTACATTCAGCAATCGGTTCACGAAGTTCTTGAATATTATTTACAGCTGGTAGCTTAGCTGGGCTATCAACATAGACAATTTCATTTGATGTGGTTAAAACTTCATAAACAACAGTTGGCGCAGTTGTAATTAAATCAAGGTTATACTCGCGCTCTAATCGTTCTTGAATGATTTCCATGTGTAATAACCCAAGGAAACCACAACGAAAACCAAATCCTAAGGCACCTGAATTTTCTGGTTCATAAAATAATGACGCATCATTTAAGCTTAATTTACCGAGTGCATCACGAAATGCTTCGTAATCGTCAGAACTTGTCGGGAATAAACCAGCATAAACTTGTGGTTTTACTTTTTTAAACCCGGGTAATGGTTTATCCGCTGGAGCTCTGGCGGAGGTTAAGGTATCACCAACTGGTGCACCTAAAATATCTTTGATTGCACAAACAACCCAGCCAACCTCGCCACAGTTTAGCGAATCTTTATCAACTTGTTTTGGTGTAAAAATACCAAGGCGATCGACATTATATGTCATGCCAGTACTCATTACTTTGATTTTATCACCTTTGTGCAGTTCGCCATTTTTAATCCGAATTAACGACACGACACCTAAATAGTTATCAAACCATGAGTCAATAATCAATGCTTGCAATGGTGCATTAGAATCACCTTCAGGAGGGGGAATATCTTTTACTAATTGTTCAAGTACATCAACAACACCTACCCCGGTTTTGGCTGAACATCGAACAGCATTACTTGCATCAATACCAACAATGTCTTCAATTTCAGCGGCAACGCGCTCTGGTTCTGCTGCTGGCAAATCAATTTTATTCAGTACCGGGACAACTTCCAGATTCATGTCTAAAGCAGTATAACAATTAGCAAGGGTTTGTGCTTCTACCCCTTGACCAGCATCGACAACCAATAAGGCACCTTCGCAGGCGGCTAGCGAACGAGAAACCTCATACGAAAAATCAACATGTCCGGGCGTATCGATAAAATTAAGCTGATAGGTTTGACCATCTTTAGCATGATAATCTAATGTCACGCTTTGTGCTTTAATTGTGATACCTCGTTCACGCTCAAGATCCATCGAATCCAGAACTTGGGCTGCCATTTCGCGATCAGAAAGACCACCACAAATTTGAATAATACGATCTGAAAGTGTCGATTTACCATGATCAATATGAGCAATAATTGAAAAATTGCGGATATTTTTATTCATATCAATAAATTATAGTTTATATTTTAGTTATATACTGTTGATTATCCAATAATGGTTTTGACAAATAATAGAGCAATTAGATAATCACGGAAAATAGAAAAGCAACATTCTACACATTAATAGCCACTAAGCATAGTCTTATCGAAAGGTTTGCAGCTATTTCTCAACAATATTTTGAGCAATTCGCTCAATGGTAGTTTTAGGCAAGTTACCAATAATAATAATATTTTTGTTACCAATATTTGTTGAAAAAATTGTACGTCCACCTTGTTGTATAAGCTGGTTTGATTGATTTGATGAATCAGAAGAAACATTTACTGTGAACGAAAATACGCCATCCGAAAAAAGTTTGGTTGCAATATCAGAATTGTAAAAATTGACATTATAAGCAGCAACTTCTTTAAATCCTTTTGGTAACCAAGCTAATCGCCATGCATCTAACATATTGTTCTGTTTTTCAATAGATAATAAGATAGGGTAAGTACGGCTATCGATATAATCTTTCATTTTTTTCTGATCAAAGTCTTCATCGATATCTACTACTTTGAATTGATTGATAATCTCACCATCTTGATCAAGTAAATCGATTCGTATCGGTAAAAAATTCTTGTCATCTATCCAAATAATATAGCTATAGCGATCTTTATCTTTAGCTATCATTTTTATTAGCTGTACACTGCGATTGGCCGTTCTAGTTTTACCTAACTTCACAAATTCGTATACATCAGTAAGTTTAGTAAAATCATTATAAATGACATCAGGGAAGGCTTCGGTTATACGAGGGCTGGTAATAGAAAAAGATGCACTATCAGGTTGAAAATAACTGGTAATATTATTGTGTAAAATAATCTCTTTTGCAGGACCTTCAAGATAAAGCAATTGCGCTTTGACCTCCTCTTTTTGTAAAGCCCCTAAATGGCTATATTCAAAGGTAGTGACATACTGATCTTTATCTTGTGAAAGGAAATGGATTTGATAACTATTTGTTTGGACAGATTTGCTCATTTTATTTAACAAATTTACCGCTTTATCGGTATCAGCAGCAAAAACAGATAATGCAAACAACATAAAAAACAGAGTAACAATAATCATTATACTCTGTTTGATTTTGCACTTAGTTAAATAAAATGAAAAATTCATATAAAATTAGTACGCATTGAGCCTTTTTTGCAATTCATAATCTTGGACCAACAGTCGAATTTTATCATACTGTCTTTTTTCAATTAGTTGTTGATCATTGTGCTGTTGTATACCACCAACTGGCGCGACATTTACCCCAATGGGTACAGTATTTAAGACTGGCGAACCGTTGGAATCATCGGATTGCCCTTGGTGATATTGAACGCCTGCAATAATCGCTAAAGTCACACAGGCTGCTAGTCCAACCTGACTTACTTTACCTAAGCAATCTTTAATTCGAAGCCAAATAAGATTTTGTGCTTTGGGAATATCAACGTTATTTTGATCAGGTTGATTTGGTAGAGGTAAATATAAATTATCAGCAGCGATTGCTTTTGCGACTTGATTTGAAATATCTAACGTCAATGAACTATCGTGCAATTCACCACGCATTGCAGATCTTACAATGTGATAACGATGCCAACATGCTTGTAAACTTTCATCTTTTGATACAGCATCAATGAAGTGATCGTCGTTTAACTCGTCATCCATGAGTAATGAAAGTTGCTCTTTTTGTTCTATTTGCATAATAGATACCTTAAATTTATCACTGCTTATTATTAATTCATTTCAACCATTTATTAATGGTTTAATCTTTTCATCAATAATATCACGCGCTCTAAAAATACGTGATCTCACTGTTCCAACTGGTGTATCCATAATTTCAGCAATTTCCTCATAACTTAAACCGTCTATTTCCCGTAAAGTAATAGCCGTTCTTAAATCATCAGGCAAAGCTTCAATAGCGTCAAATACAACTTTTTCAACCTCTTTTGACAGGACTAAACTTTCTGGATTGTCCAAATCTCTTAACGAATCTGCACCTTCATATCCTTCAGCCTCAGTTGCATCGATATCTGAAGATGGAGGACGTCGTCCTTGAGAAATTAAATAATTTTTTGCTGTATTAACTGCTATTCGATACAACCACGTATAAAATATACTTTCACCTTTAAATAGACTTAACGATCGATAAGCCTTAATAAAAGTTTCTTGCACAACATCAGGTATTTCTGAAGCTAAAACATAGCGAGAAACCAAATGAGCGAGTTTATTTTGATAACGTAGTACAAGCAAATTGAACGCATTTTTATCTCCGTTTAATACACGATCAACTAATACTTGGTCTGTTACTTTCTCCCCCATTACAGGCCATTCCTCATTATGTTAATAACTGCTATGTGGCCCAAAATTGCGCTTACAAACAGTTAGATTCTTAAATTTAAAAAAAGTTCCCACATTTTAATAGAAATTTTAAAAATTTACCTATTAAAATTACTTTTTTACTCTTTTTTATACTAAAACGTAATGTGTTTCTCAAATTTTTTTACATTAATTTTTTAATTGAGATCGATTAATTTAATAAAAAGATCTCACGATCCCCATTATCACTGTAGGTAATTTGATAGAATTGCGGAAGATTAAAATTAACAGAGCTGCTTGTAGTAAAAGTAAAGCGATCATCAGACAAAACATAAAAATCGTTGATTGCTTTGACCATATTTTCTTTATTACCATTACAATTGCGATAGATCTCGATCTGATTATGTTCATTTAAAATATACAGATCAAAACCTGTTTGGGTATCTTCAAAAAAGAATTGTATGATGCCTTGATAAGCTACACTGTCAATTTCTTTTGGGAGTTCATTGGTTTCATCTAAAATGTTTAAAGGCCTACCTTGAACTTTGTTATTCGATACCGCACCATAAAAGTCGATAGCATTTTCAAATTGATGGAATGAAACACCTAAACGTTCAAAAAATAAATACCAAGATGCTCCATCAATTCTTAATGGTTTAACTTGAGTCGAATTATTGATAGTAGTAGTTAAACGTAATTCGACACAATCATCCATTAATTTTTTAATCTGTTTTTTAATTTCAACACTAAAATATTTACTGTAACAAAAAATTTCCATTGAATTGGGTAAATCCGCATCTTTATGCATTCGGTTTAGTAATGCTTTTATGGCTTCAAGGACACATAATGTACCACTAAAGTGCAAAACGCGAATTTCATTCCATGAGTTGCGATAAAGCAAATCAACCGATCCCACTAAACTTAACTCTTTTTTACCATAATTTAATATATTAGTATTAATTTCATGGTCTAATTCACATTGAGTAGTTGGATCATTTTCTAAATTCAAGATGATCGCTAAATGTCGGATTTCACATGGGCCATACAATTGCTCTTCGGTTGCTGCTGGCACATCAATAGGAAAATATTCTTTTAGGTCATCAATAAATTTGGTTATTTTTGCTTTATCCCGATCCTCGCCATCGTGATAATAAAATTCAGTAGAGTCCGAGATTAAACGATTAAAGTAACACCAACTTACCAGCTTAACTAAATACTTACTATATTCTAAATATTGGTGACCAATAATTTGATCCAATATTGGTTTTTGTTTATAAACATACCAACCAGCTCGATTTATTCTATCTTCTTTAACATGAATAAAGGTTAACGCCTCTTCTTGTAAATTATGAGAAATGTTAAGCTTTAATGTGGTTATTTTACCCGGTAATACTTCAAATGAAGCATACAATTTACGTGTTAATATTGCTAAGTCTTGGGGACTAATTAAAGAATCCAAATTATTACGGCGACCAAAATTAAGTAAGTTACGATACCCCGTCATCATAGTTTGCAGTAAAACTTCATGTATTTCACGAACTTGTTCTATTTTCCAAGTATCGCTGGTATCGAGTTTAGCAAAACATGATTTATCCCATTTCCATTGCTTTACCAAATCTTCAAGTACTTTACGACGCCACGATAGCGTAAAATTTGCAATAGATAATTTTTCATTAACTTTTAGGTAAAAACACGTTCTTACTAATTTTAATCTCGAGAAATCTTTAATTTCAATTAGATAGTTACTGATTCGTTGCAATAGCATATAGTAAGAATCAAGATAACACCCTTCATCGCTTTTAAATGTTTGTATCAAATCGCGCATTTGATAAGCAATAGGTTTGTTTTCTGGATATATCCACGAATAGGCTTCAAGTAATAATGTCTTTAATACCGCTTTGAAAGGTGAATCAATACTTTTATAAAGTTGCCACAGGCTGGCGCCAAAATATTCTTCTGCCGATAGCCCAGTTAAAGGTCCAAAATCGATCCATTGATCACGTTCAATTATTTTTTGTTCAACTAACGCTTCAATACATTTTTCATAGCTAGGATAGGTTGTATTATTCACGGTTAAATTTGCGGGCACAGCAAACCACAATAATAGTTTGCCTGCAAGTAAATTAGCTGATCGATAAAACTCTTCCAATAATAAAATATGTTGAGCAGAACCACAGTTTTCGCCCATTAAACATTCATGATGTTGATTAATAAAACGATCTACATCAACAACAAATAATGTTAATTTTATTCCAAGCTCTTTTGCCCATTGTTCAATCAATCGGCATTTTTTTTGTAATGACGATTTTCTAACTGCCGATAAATTATTTTCAATACAAATCCAAATATCAAGATCTGACGTTACTGACTGGCCGATAGAGCAAGTACTGCCCATTGAATATAATGCGGAAATATCTGCCTTATTAAATGCTTGTGGAAGATTAAAATTAAATTCATTTTTTAACTGAGCAAAAACTTCATCAGAAGCTTGATAACAAGCAATGCCCATCGGGGTATCTTCGTTTAAATAGCCAGGCAAAGCCGGATGATGAAAATGAAAAAGCGCAGGCAACAATGTAAAAACACGTTGGAACTCTAAGGACATACCATCGAGTGCTCTTTTATGTTTTAGTAAAGCAAGATCTTTAAGTTCTTTTTTTATGTTGTTAATATAATATTGCATGACATTATCAAGGTGAACCACGTGTACTACTAACAAACAACTTCAATCTACCATGTTCATATTATAACGTAAATACAGCGTAAATTTAAAAACAAAACTAAATAAATATTATGATCACAACAGAACAGATAGCTAACTTATTGAAAACAGATAAGATAGCAAACGAAATGAATCAAAAAGCAGCAGTTTTAATACCGCTTGTTAAGGTCAATAATCAATTGCATTTACTGTTTCAAGTCCGCTCGAAAACATTGAAATGGCAACCTGGTGATATTTGCTTTCCAGGTGGGCGAGTAGAGGTAGACGATAGTAATCCAGAATATACAGCCAAACGTGAAACTTGCGAAGAATTAGGTATTTTACCCACACAAATAACTATTTTAGGACAATTACCTAAATTTATCGCAAATTTTGCTATGACTATTTACCCTTTTGTCGGTGAAATCAAATCTATAGATAACTTTATCCTTAATCCTGATGAAGTTGAAGAAGTTTTTACCGTACCGCTTAATTGGTTTATCAACAACAGTCCTAGCCAAGCTACCGTCGAAGTTGGCCATAAACTTGGCAAAGACTTTCCTTTTCATTTATTGCCTAATCGCCCTCAAAAATGGCAGAAAAGATCAGAACATTTAGTTTACTTTTACCAATATAATAATTATATTATTTGGGGATTAACAGCTCAAATATTGAATAACTTTATTCATCAAATTCAGGTAGTTGTTTAAATTTCAAAAATAACCAAGTAATTCAAAAAGTTGTTGTATCGTTTTAAATTAACTATTGTTAGCAATTTGTTGCATTTTTAGCAAAAAGTGCTATGAAGTTTTATTTTCCACTATAAATATCTTGAGAATTATCTTAAAATTCATACATATATAGGAAAGAAAAAAGCTATTTTATAATTATTCAGTGAAAAAGCTTTATGTCTAAACGCATTTAGTAATAAGTAGATTAAGGCATTATACCGTAGAGTACGTGATATTCCATTTGCTCTATAAGTGATGTCATGAATTTGCAAATTAAAAAAAGCGTTAAATTTAATTCTAATTTCAATAAATAAAAATGAAGGAAATTATCATGAAACGTTTAAAAAAATCATCTGTTGCATTAGCACTATTGTTATCACTACCAGTTGCAAGCTTGTATGCAGCAGAACCACTAACAGCCAAAGAAAGCAGTAATTTAATCCCACTTAAAGAAATCTCAGTAACAGGTAAATATTTACAAGCAGATAATGCGGCAAGTGATATTTCTCGTGCAGCTGATGAAGCAGGCGCTAAATACTATCATATTAAATCAATTGAAAGTGCAACAACTAGTGATTCAGCTGATCAAGCAATCGTTTATGCTGATATTTATCAATCAAAAGAACCTGTTGCAGTTAAAAAAGAAGAAGTGACTCAAAATGGTGTTGTTGTTTATCCTCGTGCGAAAGCACTTTACTACTTACCATTTGAAGTGATTAAATTTAAAGGTAATTACAACAACACTTCAGATATTATGAATGCAGCAAGTAAATTAGCAGCAGAAAAAAATGCATATGCTTTCTATGTGTATTCAATTGCACCTGCTGATGTAAAAAATCAAGCACAAGATATTGATGTTGCATTATACAAAAAAGATGCTGTAGCAAGAGATTTCATCGTGACTAAAGCAATTGAAGGTGAAGACGCTTACGAAATCAGCAGCGATGCATTCAAAAAAATGAAACCATATGACACTATTAGTTTCCATGGTTCATTCAACAATACAGCTGAAATCAGTGCTGCTGCTCAAAAACAAGCAATTGCTAATGGTGCACATTTCTATTATGTGAAAGAAGTATCTGCAAATACAAAAGGCACTTCACAAACTGTATATGTAAACTTATATAAATAATACGTTATAGTTTATACGTATTCCACATGCTATATAAATTATGCATGTGGAATACATCTAATGATAAAAATAACTATCAAAATATCAATATCTTTATATTCTAACAAATCGAAAACTTATTTTTTATTAACAGATTTTATTCCCTCTTTATTACACAATCCAAACACTTAATTGATTTGAGCCTATTTCACAATCTCTTATTTAGCTTTTTAAATTAAAGATAAGACAATACAGTTCACTTTATAAGTTAATTTATGTATTGTTTAATATCACTTCAACTTTAGATGTCCAAACAAACCATTTATTTAACGAGATATGCCCTACTTTTGCCGCTCTTGAACCACGCTAATTCAATACAGCACTCAACCATAATAAAAGAAACTTTATTTATTTTGATACACTATGATAATGAACCAATATTATCAATTATTAAAATTCAATCGAAAGAATAACTCAGTTAATTTTGTTTGTACCTCATTCAACCGTTTATCTTAACAAACAATTGATAATTGAAATTTCACTGTAACTTATCCAAGTGATACTCCAGCAATTTGCTTGAAAAAACTCTAATTCGACAGAAAATTGTTGCCGGCAACCATATGAACTTGAATGGATGACCCATTTATTATTGATTAACCTTACCGAGTAACCAATCAAGCTTGCAACAGTTAGCCGATAAATAGCATTCTTAAGAATTACACAAGATAGAAAATAAAATCCAGACATTTAAATATCAAGCTCTATAGCCCAATATTAACGATGCTATTACCAATTTATAAAAGTGGTGCCCAGGCTCACTACAACTTATTAAGTTACACAGTTAACTTTCGGCTTAAACTGATAATTCGCACATACTGCGCTTTGCGCTGGGGAATAATAAAAAAGATTTTTTTGTTCGAAATAATCATTTATTTATTCATCAAACGAAAGGGCGTAAATATGTGACTACTACATATGGCGAAAAAAAATTGATCAAACACGGAGCAAAAATTGCGTTACCGCCGAATTTAACTTTAAATGTAGTTAATATGTGCATTGAAGATGCGATTTTGAATTGTGGCGGCAATGAATGCTTTATCGAAGTAAATGGTAAGCCGGTCCAATACTGGCGGCTTAATCGTAATTTGTGTAAATTATGTGATACAATTTTCCCCGCAAAATATTGGGAAGACTATGACCCGCCAATTTTTTTGAAATACGCTCACTAGCAGAACGATTATACCGAGATCAGGGAGTTAATATACAAGTATTGCTGGGGCACAAATATCGTAGCACAACAGATACATACAATGATTTAAGGGGCAGAGGATGGCATCACCTGAGAATTTAAAAACATATAGAATTTATGTGATAAAACAACGAAAAGGGGGCAGTGAAATACTCCTTCACACTCGTACAAATACGACTAATTTTGATGTTGCAAAAATGGCATTTTGGCAATTATACAATCAAGATTTTGATAATAAACATTTGCTACTAATGACATGTAATAGTAAAAAAATTAATGTATATCGCTTTCAATCAAAAGTGGGGGACGATTGCTATATCAATATAGATTCGGAGTTAAATTATGAATAGAGAAAGACAACGCAAAAATGAGCAAGCATATAGAGACAGGAATGCGGGGCGTCCTCGACTGGCTGGTACATATTTAACAGAAGATGAGAGCTCACTATTAAAAGAGTTGGCGGCAATTTGTGGTACCCAGAAAGCGGCAATATTTGAAGGTCTAAAACTTTTAAAAGAAAAATTAAAAAATTAAAATAATTGCTGACTAATAACCTCCCCATTATATTATATATCCAGAGTTAAGAAACAACTCGGCAGATTCTGGGGTGTAAAAAGGTAAACAATTAAAAAAAATTTAAATTTTCACATTACATTTCAAGAATGGCTCTTAACGGTATTTTAATCGCGGTATATTGTAATAAAGATGAATCAATTCATAAGCTAGTTGCGGAAAAAGATGGTATGAAAATTGCCGTGCATTCCCGATAAAGGTATTATTCGTTTTTTACGTGCGGCTTCAATGTGTGGAATTGACTTTCTTTAAAAGCTAATAAACAAGGCCGGTTATTCCGGTCTTTTTTCTGACCAAGAAAGCCCACCGTCATTTTACCGCCATAAGCTATAGTTGCTATAATTAACCATGCAATTATATACGTTTAACTCATTGTTTTATAAAAATTTAGTGGCTGGGGTACAAGGATTCGAACCTTGGAATGGCGGAATCAGAATCCGCTGCCTTACCGCTTGGCTATACCCCACTATAGTGTGAAAATGATATCTGGTACGGGTAGTGAGATTTGAACTCGCACACCTTTCGGAACTAGAACCTGAATCTAGCGCGTCTACCAATTCCGCCATACCCGCATATGAATAATTTAGAAATCGATATGATTAACAATAAAATACAAAAGAGTGAGATATCAAAAATATGCAGATTGGAATGGCTGGGGTACCAGGATTCGAACCTGGGAGTGGCGGGATCAAAACCCGCTGCCTTACCGCTTGGCTATACCCCAATAAAGGATAGATACTAAGATTAAAATGGTGCGGGTGGAGAGACTTGAACTCACACACCTTGCGGCGCCAGAACCTAAATCTGGTGCGTCTACCAATTTCGCCACACCCGCACTGTATACTTCCGGTAAAAGTATTACTTAACCTTAATGGTGGCTACGACGGGATTCGAACCTGTGACCCCATCATTATGAGTGATGTGCTCTAACCAACTGAGCTACGTAGCCATCTCATTCGCAACGTCATAACCAACACTGCGAGGCGCATTATGCTT
Source organism: Gilliamella sp. B3783 (assembly GCF_026536125.1). NCBI lineage: Bacteria > Pseudomonadati > Pseudomonadota > Gammaproteobacteria > Orbales > Orbaceae > Gilliamella > Gilliamella sp. B3783. The sequence continues at coordinate 107,038 of NZ_JAFNOU010000002.1, read as the reverse complement.
GTCTTAAGCCAAATCGTCAACCCTTTTTTTTAGATATTTTGAAAAAAAATGACGATTGATTAAGATGCAATCAAATCCAGTTTAATAACGCTTCAATTCGCCTTTTTTGTAATTCATTATAAATAGCTTTACCAACAAAACCATCTGCAATAATATTTTGCACGTTAACACTATTGGCAACATTATAAGCTTCATTTAAGTATTGAGCTTGCAAAAATGGTTCTTGTTTACAATATGCATGGCTTGCAATAATTAATTGTTCAAGGTGTTGGGGATTACGCCAAACGTCAATACTATTTAGTAAATGGATAATCTGCTCTGCCGTCAACTGCTTTATATCTTCAACAGCTTTACCATATTGCTGAACCATAACAGCTATCTTCAAAAAACTTGTAGGTGATTTTATTTTTTGACATAACAATTCAACACTTCGCTTAGTCGGCATCTGGGCACATAATATTGCAAAACGAACCGTTAATAGCGCAGTTAACTCAACAGATCTAGCTAACGCATCAACAACATTTTGTGACAATATTAATTGCGGAAATAACACAGCAAGCGCACCACATTGGTTGAGTACTTGAAAATAAATGTGTGGATGCTGAGTCGATAATGCTTTTTCTGTCTCTTTCCAAATGCGTTCAGGCGTTAAATATGACACCTCGCCAGCATCAACCATTTCTTTCATCAAAATTAACGTTTCTGGCGCTATTTTAAATCCCAAATGGTGATAGCGAGCAGCAAAGCGAGCAATGCGTAATATCCTTAAAGGATCTTCCCGAAAAGCCAAAGATACATGACGTAGTATTTTATTATGGAGATCACTTACACCATTATAAGGATCGACAATATGCCCTTGCTCATCCATCGCTATCGCATTAATTGTTAAGTCGCGACGAATAAGATCTTGCTCTAACGTGATATTTGACCCAAAATCACAAATAAAACCAGTATAACCGTTACCTGACTTTCGTTCAGTACGCGCTAGTGCATATTCTTCTTTAGTAGTAGGATGTAAAAATACAGGAAAATCTTTACCAACTTGTTGGTAACCTAAAGCAAGGAGCTGATCGGGTGTTGCACCAACAACAACCCAATCATGATCGACTACAGGTAATCCTAATAATCTATCCCGAACACTGCCGCCGACAAGATAGATCTTTGACATTTAACGCATCCAACGATCTTTTCTACGGCGTGGCATAATTAATGGTAAAATTAAACCTAAAATTAAGCCTCCACCAGCAACGAGTCCGCCATAGGTGAACCAAGTGATAATTAGATCACGGCGTTTATCATCCACTTGATTGAGCATTGACTCAAGTTGACTATTTTGCTGCTTAAGTTTGTTTTCAAGCTCAGTATTTTTATTTTGTAAAGACTCAATTAAAGTGTTTGCATCTTGCAATTTTTGCACATATTGATTAGCCACATCTTGTTGGGACTGATCGGCATTATCAGCTTTACTTTTGTACTGGACAAGTTCAGATTCGAGAGATGGCAGTCGCTCTTTGCAACTCGGTTGATCGTTAAGTTTACTTGTTTCAATCCATGCAACACTACCATTATTGACTTGAATTTTGGTATATTTACCATCACTATTTTTTTCAAGTTCAATGACTTTTTCGCCCGCTTTTGCTGAATTTGAATAAGCATATTGTGCCCCCGGACCTCGACGCAAGTAAACATCAACATCATCGGTGATATATTTATCTACACCATAAGCGTTAAAAGCACAACTTAAAAAAGAAACGACAGCAATAATATTATGTTTTTTCATGATATTTAATCTATTCACCCAACATTGGTTCATAATAGCATAAAAAATGAATTTTTCGCATAATCATTTCATAATATATCTTACTTGAATGAAGTTAATAACCCTAAAAAATGAAAACGATTACATTTTATGAGATCTTAATCACAAAACAAAAAATTAATAATATCCTTCTAATTAAATTATCATTACTGTATAAGAATTGTTTTAGTAATCAATTTTGGAGAAAACATGAATTACCATCTTGGCAATAATAACTTAGATATAATTTTACGCACGCAACCTTATGCTGAAATCTGTTATTTTGGAAAACGATTACAAAATTTAAATATCAATTCTATCGATATGCTTAACCCTGCCATACCTAATTCACGCCTAGATATTGATGTTCCATTCACACTTTGTCCTGAAGAAGGGTTAGGTAACTTTAGTACACCCGGGCTTGAAGGACATCGGAATGGCAAAGATTGGTCTCCAGTATTTATCACTAAAGAAGTCAAAAAAAACAATAACAATATTACTATTATTAGTGAAGATGATATTGCCAAGCTTCGTTTAACTAGCCAACTCATTTTAGATGAAAGTGGTGTTTTGCAATGTCAAAATAGCCTAACCAATTTAGCAGAGCAGCCTTATCAAGTGAATCGTTTGTCAGTAACCTTACCTATACCTGAACGGGCGCAGGAATTAATGGCATTTAATGGTCGTTGGATTAAAGAATTTTTTCCACATCGCACTAAAATTGAACATTGCGGATACTTACAAGAGAATCGCCGAGGAAGAACTTCACATGAATATTTTCCTGGCATGATTGTCGGTACAAGTGGTTTTAAGGAACAAACAGGAGAAGTATGGGGTATCCATTTAGGTTGGAGCGGAAACCACCGCATACAGGTAGCCGTCAAAAGCAATGGAAAACGTTTTATTCAAGCCGAAGCACTTTACCTGGCGGGCGAAATATCTTTAGCTAAAGGAGAAACAGTAAGTACACCATGGTTATATGCAACCTATAGTGATCAAGGTTTAAATAAAATGAGTCAGCACTTTCATCAATTCTTACGAACCAATATTATTAAGTTTTCTGCTCATAAACCACGCCCTGTTCATCTTAATACTTGGGAAGGCATCTTTTTTGATCATAATCCCGATTATATTATGAAAATGGCAACACAAGCAGCTCAAATAGGTGTTGAACGTTTCATTATTGATGATGGCTGGTTTGGTCATCGCGATGATGACTATCAAGGCTTGGGCGATTGGTATCTTGATGAGCGCAAATATCCAAATGGTTTAGAACCAGTCATTAAACATGTTAAAGACCTTGGTATGGAATTTGGTATCTGGGTTGAACCTGAAATGATTAACAAAAACTCTAATCTATATCGTGCCCATCCTGACTGGCTATTAGAACTTCAAGGTTATCAACAACCTGAAGGTCGTCATCAATATGTACTAGACTTACAAAATCCAAATGTTTTTGACTATTTGCTCGAAAGATTAACCTGGTTACTTGGAAGTTACGACATAGACTACATAAAATGGGATATGAATAGAGAAATCGTACAAGCGGGTCATAATGGTCATCCGGCTATAGTTGGCCAAACTAAAGCTGTTTATCGGTTACTTGATATTTTGCAAAAAAAATTCCCGAATGTCGAAATTGAATCTTGCTCATCTGGCGGTGGTCGCATTGATTATGAAATATTAAAACGTACTCAACGTTTTTGGGCATCGGATTCCAACGATGCATTAGATAGACAAATAATTCAACGGGGCATGAGTTATTTTTTCCCACCAGAAGTAATAGGAGCCCATATTGGTGGAGCGCTATGTCATACCACATATAGGCAAATTGATATGAATTTACGTGGTTTAACTGCACTATTTGGCCATATGGGGGTAGAACTCGATCCTGTAAAAGAATCACAACAAGAAAAACTATCATTTGCTAATTATATAAAATTACATAAACAATTACGTTCATTGCTCCATTCAGGCAATTTTATTCGGTTAGATGTTGATGATAATCAAGCCATGCAAAGTTATGGTGTGGTTAGCCAAGACCAAACCGAGGCCGCTTTTATAATTGCACAACTTATTTTACCGACTTATGCTTTGAGTGGTAATTTACGTTTAGCGGGTTTATTACCAGATAAAGATTATCACATTGAGATTCTTGACATGCCTAATAATATTGATCCTAAAGTGAATGGACATGTCATGAAAGCCCTACCTAATTGGATGGTAAAAAGCACAACGTTATCGGGCGATTGGTTAATGAATATTGGTTTACCCCTACCAGTACTAGATCCTGCAACTGCAATGCTAATCAAGATCACATCGGTATAAATTGTTTAGCAAAGAGGCTTAATTTTTTAGCAATTCAAGAGGGATTTCAACAGCACAAATCCCTCTTAATTAATATATTTAAACTGAATCGATTCGACAAACCAGAGAGCAATTGGCAAAAGCAAAATTTTCTCGTATTATAATGCGTTGGCTCATATATTCAGAGTATTACATACTGAATTCACTTAAAGATTTTAAGTACAGGATTTCTCCCAAACTGCGAGCCCTTTTGCTTGAATCATTGGTAATCTTACGAAACTCTATATGGACAAACATAAAGTATCAAATATGGATATAAATAATTAGTAGTAATCAATTAAAAGGTAGTTTTATGGCGACAATAAAAGATGTTGCACGATTAGCCAAAGTTTCAGTGGCAACAGTATCTCGTGTTATTAATAATGCAAACAATGTTAGCGAAAATACACGTGAAATTGTAAAAAAAACTATGGAAAAATTAAATTACTATCCTGATGCCAATGCTCGCGCGTTATCCCAACAAAATTCAAATACCATAGGCATTGTTGTTGCCGATGTTTCCGACCCTTTTTTTGGTGAGATGGTAAGTACCGTTGACAAAGTAGCTCATCGAACAGGTAATTTTTTATTAATTGGAAATGGCTATCATCAACATGATCAAGAATATAATGCAATAACGCAACTTATCGAACATCGCTGTTCATCATTAGTTGTTCATGCTAAGGTTTTGCCCGACAGTATATTAAAAAAATTAATGCAGCAAGTGCCAGGAATGGTATTAATCAATCGGGTAGTGAGCGGCTTTGAAAAACGGTGTATTGCACTCGACGATCGTTATGGTTCTTATTTAGCGGTGAAGCATTTAATTCAACATGGCCATCTTAAAATTGGTTATTTATGTTCAAACCATGATATCTCGGATGCATCTGACCGTTTGCAAGGCTATAAAGATGCTTTAGCTGAATATAATATAGAGCTTGATGAAAAACTTATAGCTTTTGCCTCACCTAACGAAGTCGGTGGCGAACAAGCTATGATGACATTACTCGAACGCAATCGTCAAATTACCGCTATAGCTTGTTATAATGACTCTATGGCCGCTGGTGCAATGTCAGTGTTGTATGATAATGATATAAAAATTCCAACCGAGATTTCTATTATAGGTTTTGATGATTTACTTCTTGCTCGCTACTTGCACCCTAAATTAACAACTATCCGTTATCCATTACAAACGATGGCAGAACAAGCGGCTGAATTAGCATTAAAACTTGCTAAAGGTGAAGCGCCACCCGCTAATTTAGTTAATATATTTATACCTACGCTAACTAAACGTTATTCTGTCAATTTGATCAAATAACATGATTATTAACAACCAATAACATCTTAGTTTATCAACACTATCAAAAATAGAGGATAATCACCACTTATCTGAGCTTACTTAATGATTTTTGATGCATACTATTAGCTCAGATAATCGTATTGTATTATCCCTCTCGATTAAAAGATATTAGCTAAAACCAAACCTCTGTTTGTACCCCAAAACTAATTTGGTGATGCTTACCATTAAAATCAAACTTACTAATATCATTTTGCAATGATTCAATATATGAAACATAAAAACGAATATCAGGTCTAGAAGATAAAATACTTTGTCCGACTTTGAAAGAATGATAAAGCGTTGTTTTATAGCCTTCCTCAACGTAAGTTTGACTATTAGCTTTATTTTTCTGTCTAAAATAGCCAAGCTCAACACCACTCTGGTTATAGGTATCCCATATATATGCAGGTCTTACCGCTGATTTAAAACTAGAAAAATTGGTATGAGCACGATGGAGATCATAAGAATAAACATCATTACCCGTAGTTAGTGCCAATGCATGGGCAACAATAACATTATCGGCTAAATAAGCTTCACCTTCAGAAACCAAGCGATAAGCTTTACCACCAGTATGTTCACCAATATAATCATTATCAGCATTAGCTGCAAACTCTGGATTATTAGTATTGATGTTGGCTAATTGTGAAGCAACCGAATTTGTCGCTGCTTGTAGTGTAAACTGATTGAATCCAGCAAAAAATTCATTCTGACGTAATACAAAACTACCAAGCCATGCATTTTTGACTTCTACATTGCCTTGAATTTTGGATTTATTCGGTGCTGAATAACGTGCATTTATGCCAAACAGCGCATCTTTCCACAATGGAATGTTATGATAACGTAATTCGATTTCATTAAGATCAACGTCCTCTTTTTTATGCCTAGTAATCTGATTGCCATTTTCATCAATACCAACCACATCAGCTTTTTTACTTTTTACATTCACATCAGCTCGAACTAAAGCTAAATCAAGTACACCAATACCAACGGCAAGATTTTCAATCCCTACCCCACCACCAGCAGGTGTTTTTTGCGTTTTCCAGTCAAGCATCTGAATTTCGTTGTAAGGTAAAGAGTGCTTACCAATCCATAATGTTGCATCAGGGAAACGAGGCACAAATCCTTTAGTAGCTAAATAAATATCAGAGAATTGCATAATATTATCATCTTGGGTATTAAATAAACCCGCTGCCTTATTGGTTGCCACATTCCCATCAATCATGACAATAGCATCGACTCTACGCCCATCTTGATCATAAACTTTTTGTTTAAAAATAAGATCATACCAACCGCCATATTCATTACCGAATCGACCTAACGCACCTTCAGCATAGTTTTTAGGTTTACCATTATTCGATGTTGACCATCCACCACGGAAATAACCGTTATAAGAAAATCCAATTTCATCTTTAATATAATCTTTAAATTCAGATAGAGTAAAAGATTTTTTTGCAGAACCATCTTCGTCTGATGCAGAAGAAGTTTTAACATCATTAACTAACACAATTTGATTATCACTTACGCTATTATTGACATTAATTTGTGGTGAACGAGCCGATTTTTTAGAATTGGTGAGTGATGCTGTCTGATTTTTTAATTGTTTTTGTTGATTGTTAATAACGACTTGTTGTTTTTGAATATTATTATTTAATTGAGCAATTTGCTTTTTTGACTCAACAAGTTGCTTTTTTAAATCCGCTGAGTCTTTACTGATCTCTAGTAACTTCTGTTCTAAAATTGTTATCCTTGCTTCTAACTCTTCTGACGTTGCAGCCATAACATTTGGCAAATAGCATAAACTTAACATCGTAATTAACGCAATTTGTTTTAGTTTGGCTATGACTTTTACAACCTTATTTGTTAAATATTTCATATTTACCTACTCATTATTTTATAAAACATAATGAAGCCTCGTAAATTCGAGGCAAAAAAAAACCTAAAGAATAGCTATTTATGGCTATTCTTTAGGTTTTGCCCGTTACACAGCGGTAACAATCCTTTGAAGAATAATTATCGTTTTTTAATATAACAAATAAAAATAGTGATAAATAAATTAAATGTCTAAGCTGTGACCTATATCACAGTAATAGTTATCTATTTATATACAAAAAGGGATGTAATCGAAAATCACAAATAAAAAAAATAAACCAATCTAGCCATTTAGAAAAAAGATGTATTCGGTTACATAAATGTTATCTAGATCACTGTTTTAAATTACCCGTTACTTATAATTTATAACAATTAATGCTCATGTCATTAACTACAATAAATAAAAAATAGTGGTTAACGGAACAGTAAATGGAGAGTATATGACCCCTTCTTTCAATGAAATAATTAACCGCCATGATTGGAATAACTTATCTGTGTTAAGTCTGAATAGACTCGATACACATGCTAAATTTCACAGTTGGCGAGATAAACAGAGCGCTAAAAACAATCTGAATTCAGACACCACTATGTCACTAAATGGCGATTGGTTTTTTAGCTATTACAATAGCCCAAATCAAGTACCAGAATCATGGTTAAAAAAAGAGTTAGACAAAACAACTATTCCTGTTCCGTCTAATTGGCAATTGCAGGGTTATGATAAACCGGTTTATACCAATATACGTTATCCTTTTCCTTATAATCCACCTTTTTTACCGGAACAAAATCCCACAGGCTGTTATTCTCGCTATGTCAATATCACTCAACAATGGCTGGCACAAGGAAATACCAGAATTATATTCGATGGTGTCAGCTCAGCGTTTCATCTTTGGTGTAATGGTCAATGGGTTGGCTACTCTCAAGATAGTCGTATTGCGGCAGAATTTGATTTAACACCTTTTTTAAAGGTCGGTGAAAATCGCATTGCGGTATTAGTATTAAAGTGGTGCGATGGTAGTTATCTTGAAGATCAAGATATGTGGCGATTAAGTGGTATTTTTCGCCAAGTCTGGTTATTAAATAAACCGAAATCACATTTACGAGACATAAAAATTCACACCCAACTCGATGCACTTTATCAAAATGCCACGCTTTCACTACAGATTGATGTCAATCTTGATGACAACAAAGATTTATTCAATGTTGATATTGAATTATGGCAACAAAATAAATTAATAACTAAGCATTCTCAAAGCATTGGTACTGATGCTGTTGACGAAAAAGGCGGATATCACGATCGCTTAGACTGCCATATACCAGTCACCAGCCCCAAATTATGGAGCGCGGAAACGCCGAATCTTTATCGTGTGGTTATCAGTTTATACCATAAACAAACAGGGTTGATAGAATCAGAAGCCTACAATGTCGGTTTTCGGACAGTTGAAATCAAACATGGTCAGCTTTGCTTAAATGGTAAAGCTCTACTCATAAAAGGGACAAACCGACATGAATTCTATCCAGATATGGGGTATGCCGTCACTGAACAAGCGATGTTGCATGATATAAAACTCATCAAACAACACAATTTTAATGCAGTTAGATGTAGTCATTATCCTAATGATCCAAGATGGTATGAACTTTGTGACCAATATGGGCTGTATTTAGTGGATGAAGCCAATATTGAGTCGCATGGTATGTTTCCTATGTCCCGTTTATCGGATGATCCTCGTTGGTTTGCAGCATATAGCGAACGCGTCACGCGCATGGTACAACGTGATCGAAATCATCCCTCAATTATAATCTGGTCATTAGGAAATGAATCTGGTCATGGTGCTAATCACGATGCACTTTATGCTTGGATTAAAAGCAATGATCCAACGCGACCTGTACAATACGAAGGGGGTGGTGCGAATACAGCTGCTACCGATATCATTTGCCCAATGTATGCACGTGTTGAGCAAGATCAACCGCATCCAACGGTACCTAAATGGGCAATAACAAAATGGATTTCAATGCCTGATGAACACAGGCCTCTTATTTTATGTGAATATGCGCATGCCATGGGTAATAGTTTAGGTGCGTTTTATAAGTATTGGCAAGCATTTAGGCAATACCCTCGTTTACAAGGCGGATTTATTTGGGAATGGGCAGATCATGGTATTCGCTGTCAAACTCAAACGGGGGAAAGTTATTGGGCCTATGGCGGGGATTTTGGTGAAGCATATCACGATAGACAATTTTGCTTAGATGGATTAGTGTTCCCCGACCGCAATGCTCATCCTAGTTTAATCGAAGCTAAGAAATTACAGCAACCTTATCAATTTAAGCTAATAAGTCAAAAACCATTAGTAATTGAGATAACCAGCGAGTATTTATTTTATCATACCAATCATGAGGTTTTACAATGGGAGTTATTAGTCGAGGGTAAAAAACAAAAATACAGCAAAACCAAACTGGACATTAAAGCCAATAGCACAATAAAAATGGTTTTGTGTGATGATGTCGGTAATGATTTTAACTGTGAAGATTTGCATTTATCAGTCAAAATTATTCAAAGCAAAACCACGCCATGGTCTGCTGCTGGGCACCTAGTCGCATGGGAACAGTGGAAGTTAACCAACACTTTTATTCCATTACTGACTATTAATCAAGATAAAAGTTCGCTTAAGTTAACCGAAAATCAGGATAATTATGTCATAAATTATAAAAATCAACGTTGGCAATTGAATAAAGCATCGGGTCAATTAGAACAATGGTTTAAAGGAAACAAACCGTTATTAGCTTCAGCTTTTACCGATCAATTTATTCGTGCACCAATTGATAATGATATAGGTATCAGTGGTGATTTTGATAGCAATAATAATCCTTTTGCTTGGGTTGAGCAGTGGAAAGCGGCGGGTTATTATGACCTAAAACACCAATGTTTTGGGATAAAAGTGGCCGAATCTTCTGATAAAATTATTATCGAAGTGCTTCATGGATATGTTGTAAAAAATAAAAAAGCCATTCAAAGTAAATGGTTATACCAATTTGATCAGCAAGGACAACTAACCTTATCTGTACAAATTGATATTGCGAATAATATGCCACCACCTGCACGTATAGGGTTAACATTTCAATTAAAACAGGTACCAAAACAGGTAAAATGGTTAGGATTAGGTCCACACGAAAATTATCCAGATCGTAAAACATCGGCAATCTTTAGTGACTGGTGTTTACCTTTTTCCCAACTCTACACGCCTTATATTTTTCCTTGTGAAAATGGTTTACGTTGCGATGTAAAAAAATTACAACTCAATCAATTAACCATTACGGGTCATCAATTTAAATTTAATATTAATCAATATGGTACAAAACAGTTAATGGAAACATCACATCGACATCTATTGCAACCACAAGACAGCGCTTATGTCAGTATTGATGCATTTCATATGGGAATTGGTGGCGATGATTCTTGGACACCTAATGTCCATAAAGAATTTTTATTAACCGAAAAGTATTACAGTTATCAATTGGTTTTTAAATGCTCATAAAATTAAACGGTTACCTACCAATAATTAATACAGAAGGTAGTAGTCGATACCTTCTGTATTTCGGTTTAGATAACAACATGCCAACAAAAAAATCTGCAAAATTTAACGCCAAAAAATAGCTCAAACCATCAAGTGCTAAGATTAACGGATTAAATATTGTACTTATTATCCCCGTCAAATAACTGATCAAGTTGCTCTATGAACTGTTTTGCTGGTTGGCAATAAAAAATCCCGTATTCGGGCATACCCCGTAAGAAAAGATAATACACCCCACCAAAATGGTCTTGATATTGATAATTGACTAAACGACTTTTTAAAAATCGATGTAATGCTAAACAATAGAGTTGATATTGTAATTCATAACGATGTTCACACATTACCTGCTCTAATGCGGGCTTTTGATAATAAGCAGCAGAATCACCTAACCAATTCGATTTATAATCAACAATATAATATTTACCTTCAAATTCAAACACTAAATCAATAAACCCTTTCAACATACCTTGTACTGTTTCAAAATCTAATTCTGGGCATTGTTTAGATAAAGGGTCATATTGTTTACACAAAGAGTCCAATTGCAAGCTAGACACGGCTTGACGAATAGGTAAATAAAATTGAAGCTCGTGAATACATTTTCCACTTAATATTTGCGCTAATGTAAGCCCTTGCTGATTAATTTTTGTGCTAAGCACCTGTTGCATCCAATCACTTACAACATCGATCCAGATTGCGTCTAAATTGAGTTTTTTTACCATTTCATCGCATAATTGAGCAACATTATTCCCTGCAACATTTTCCATCATTGTATGCATAAGCGTACCAACATAAGCTCCTTTTGGAAAATGATGAATATCATATAATTGCACTAACTGTTGCGCTTGATTATCTGATTGAGATTCATCCCAATCATCGAAGATAGCATAATTCAATATTGAACTACCATTATGCTTTTGAAGTTCAGTATAACTTGTCACACGCCAACAACTCGAAAGCTTTCGCTTAAATACACTTGCAAACAAGGTGCTATTTGATGTTTTTGGTGAAATATACTGTTCACCGACTATAGGTAATTCAACCTCAATTAAATTTGAAAATTTGGCTATCGATTTTAAATCATCATTTAAAAGATAATTAATCGCTGATTGATTTTTTTTCAAAGAAGCTAAACCAATACTACAATGATAAACAGAGCGAGTCATTGCCACGTACAGCAATCGTAAATCTTCTGCCAGATGTTCATCTTCAATTTGTTGTTTAATTTCATCAGTTAACGACCACGCATAGCTTGGCTGATAATCATTATGTTTATCGTGATAAAATTGGCTATTAGCAGGGCGATATTTAGCCGCAAATGGCAACCAAACTATTGGAAACTCTAACCCTTTAGATTTATGTATCGTGATAATTTTGACCAAATTTTCATCACTTTCTAAACGTTGTTCATGATTGTCTAAATTCAAATCGGGATTGACTATTTGTTTAGTCAACCAACGAACTAAAGCCGGTAAACTATCTAACTCATCCGCGGCGGCTTGTAATAATTCCCCTAAATGCATGAAGTTAGTCAATATTCGTTCGCCATTCTGGCAAGCTAAAAGATTTTCGGCTAAGTGTCGCCGTTTCATCAAACGACGTAACATCACTAATACCCCATAGTGTTGCCAAATAATCTGATATTGTTTAAATTCCTCTACTAAATTTTCCCACTGATCTTGATCATCAATCAATTGCTCAAGTTCTGCCATGGTTTGACCTAATAACCTAGTCATTAGCGCTAAACGTAATGCTGCTTCATTTTCTGGCATGAGTACGGCTTGCAATACAGAAAGCACATCCTGTGCTTCGGTTGACGAAAAGACGCTATTTCGATTGGATAAATAAACGCTTTTAACCCCATAAATCGCCAGTTTTTGTTGAATTATTTCAGCCTCTTGTCCGGTGCGCACTAAAATTGCAATATCGCTAGTTGCCACAGGGCGTTTGCCATCTTTATCACAGATGAATATTGAACTATCCGTTAACCATGAAACAATTTCTTTAGCACAACAAATCGCCATATGTTCTTGATAATCTGTAATAGTTGTTATAGTTTCAGGTAATAAATAAGCCGTTAAGGCATTTGCCTCTTGATCATTGATTATCAACGTTTTTTGATTATTTCTTGTTGCACTTTCCATAGGTAAAAAGGGAATGCGATCAAAAATAAAAGGATGGTGACGATTAGCGAATAACTGATTTACAGCCTTTACCATTTCAGAAGAAGATCGGTGATTAACATACATGGTAAAATTATTTTCGCCTGCCGACTGTTTTGCTTTTAAATACGTAAATATATCAGCGCCACGAAAGCTATAAATTGCTTGTTTGGGATCACCAATAAACAATAAACCTGTATCTACTCGCTGCTTATTATAAATAAGATCAAATATTTGATATTGTGCGGGATCGGTATCTTGAAATTCATCGATTAAAGCAACACAATATTTTTTTGCAATACTTTGTGCTAATCGATGACCATTTTTGGCCTGCAAGGCCCGATTAAGTTGCCAAATTAGATCGTTAAAACTCATCTCGGCACGTTTAATCTTCTGATAATAAATGCCTTTTTGTATAATTTTAACAATATGCATCAAAATTTCGTTGCGTAAATCAAGTTGGCTTGTATAAAGTTGTGCTATTTGCTCAAAAACTAAATGTCGTGGAGCCGTCTTATCGGTTTTCGTTTTTTCAATTAATACCGCTTGACTAAACTTTTCCAGTTCAGCGGGTAACTTAAACGTCGTTGTCGGTGTTTGGCACCAAGCCGAAACTTTGGCAATCCAATTAGGTAAATAACGATTACTATAAGATTGTTTACTGACGCCTGACTGAATAATGATATCGGTTAATTCATTTACTGATTCTAACCAAGCCTGTTTTAACATTTCGATTTTGTAAAAATTACGCTGATAAAAATCATTAATAATATTCACAAGATCGATATTGTCATCTGTGTTTTGGCTAAAATCAAAACTCAAATAAGGTTTAATACTTGCTAATAAGGCATCTGGATCTTGCCAAGTTGCAAAAACTATCTGAGCAAGTGGTTTATTTAAGGGAATAAAATAATGACGCCAAAAATCTTGGGTAACTTGTAAGTGTAATTGCTGCTCATCAGTAATTAATTTTTGTTCAAAAAGTACACCCGATTCAAATGCATGACTAGTCAATATTCGCTGACAAAAACTATGGATGGTATAAATAGCCGCATCATCCATTGATTGTTGGGCTTCAGTGAGTTTTTGAATCGCAGCTTGACGGTCATCAATTAATTCAATCAATTGTTGATATATCGGATCTGAATGGTTACCTTGCAGTAATCCTGTTCTTAGTTCTTGTATAGTTGCTCTAATGCGTGAACGCAGCTCTTGCGTTGCCGCTTTAGTAAAGGTGACAACTAAAATTTGATTAATACTCAGTGGGTTAGGATAACTGTTTTTGCCTATGCCTAATAACAATCGCAAATAGATAAAGGCAAGTGAATAGGTTTTACCTGTTCCGGCCGAGGCTTCAATTAAGGTACGTCCGGTTAACGGTAAATCAAAAAGATTAAGTTTTTTTACTCCGCTTGATGAAACCATTCAAGATTTCCTGCGGTGCCAATTGAGTAGTTAATACATGCAATTGCAGCTGTTGGAAACATCGGTGGCGAAATATGAGGGCAAAGCTCATTGACTAAATAGCCGACTAATGGAAGGTGTGAAACTATAATCACTTGCTTAACATCTTGGGGTATAAGGGTCATTAAAAAATCAGCAATTGAAGCAGCACTTCCACCTGGAACCAAAAGCTTTTCTGTTTTTACTTTTGAAATAGGAATATAAGAGGATAGTTGAGCAAACGTTTGCTCTGCTCGTAAATATGGACTCACTAAACCTAAGTCAAATTTAAAATGTTGCTGTTGAAGCCATTGACCGGCTTGATTCGCTTGTTCAATGCCATAAGCAGTAAGTGGTCGACTTGCATCAGATGAAGCAGAAAATCCTGCTTCACCATGTCTCATAATACAAATTTTCATTAATGACAATTAACGTAATTTTAATTGAAAAATTAAGCACTCAGCGCCACAACAAAAAGTAAACTTAGCAGTTAATTTAAAACCATCTGCAACTTTGTCGATACTGCTATTAATTTCACAGGGTTCAGTTGCAGCATCTTTTGCAGCTTGTGTTAATGATACTAATTTAGCTTGAGCTTCTGATTCTGACGCAAAAACGTGTTCGTATTCTGCTGTGCAATCCTCATTATCGATAATTGTTCCAACATCAACACAACAACATGCTGGTGTTTCATTTGCTTTACATTTATTTAGTGAATCTGTCATCCTGTACCTCTATTAATCATTTAGTTTTGACATAGTATACTCTCAATCAAACTTAAGGGCAAAGTTCTAACATTTTTTTAACAACCTAATAACTGACATAAAAAAACGTTTTTTATCAATCAAAAATAGAAGTTTTTTAAAAATAACCTTTGTAAGTCACGGTTATTTCTCAAAAATAATTATTGTCTTAGCGTTTTCTTTTTGTAGTATATAATATTTGCAGTATTTATTTGTATTGGTGTTTTTTATGCAACAACGTAGTAACGTCCAGAAAATGGCAATTTTAGTCGCCGCAACATTTTTTATGGAAAATTTAGACGCGACAGTTATTACTACCGCTATTCCTAATATCGCAAAATCATTTTCAGTTAATCCTCAAGATATCTCAGTTGGAATTAGTGCCTATATGTTAGCCCTTACCATAGGTTTACCTGCAAGTGGTTGGCTGGCTAATCGTTTTACTGCACATCGAATTTTTTCAATCTCGATTGTTTTGTTTATGTTAGCATCTTTACTCTGTGCACTCTCAACTAATCTAACCATGTTTACGCTGGCAAGATTATGCCAAGGATTGGCAGGATCGTTAATGGTCCCTGTTGGCCGCACGGTGGTACTTAGCCGGACTGAAAAACAAAATTTAGTCAATACTATATCAATACTGGTCTGGCCAGGATTAATCGCTCCGGTCATGGGACCTGTGATTGGTGGATTTTTCGCGCAATATCTAACATGGCATTGGATTTTCGTTTTAAATATTCCACTTGGATTTATTGCCCTTTTTTATGCATTCAAACTTCTACCAAAAGAACTACCGCAAATACGCGCATTTGATGGCATTGGTTTTATTTTGTGTGGATCAGGTTTATTGCTCTTTGTTTATGGACTTGAAATGATTTCACATTCACAAAAGAGTATAGGAATAAGCCTTTCAATCGTTTTACTTGGCTGCATAATGTTAACAATGGCACGTTATCACTTAACTCACAGCACACATCCACTGATTAGCTTACAGGCGTTTTCTAAACGTACATTTAGAACCATGTTTTTTGGGGGATCCTTAATCCGAATCGCCTTAAGCAGTGCCCCATTTCTTTTACCTTTGATGTTTCAAGTTGGATTTGGATACTCACCATTAACAGCAGGCGCTTTATTGCTGGTGCTATTTGTTGGTAATATTCTTTTTAAATTGATCAATACACCGTTAATTGAACGATTCGGTTTTCGAAATATACTGATTATTAACGGAATAGTGTTATCAGCGAGTTTTATTTTATGTGCATTTTTTACAGAACAAACCTCGATTATTACTATGATTATCGTTCTTTTTCTATCAGGAGGAGCACGATCAATCCAATTTACTACCTTAAATACGCTAGGTTTTTCTGAAATCGAAAAAAGTGAAGTTCAAAGTGCCAATATTTTATCTACTTTAGCACAGCAACTTAATAATGTTCTTGGCATTGTACTAGGGGCATTATTCTTATTTATTGCATCTTGCTACCATAATCATAATAAAACAATGTTAAGTGTTGAAGACTTTCAATTTGCTTTATTGATGGTTGCAGGGCTGACAATCATTGCTATGATTGATTTTATTACACTACCTAAAAATGCTGGTGATAATGTGCGAGGAATAAAATAACGAAGAAAAGCCTCTGCCTTAAGGCAGAGGTTAAATTAATTAAAATTTTGGTGCTGACGAGCGACCTCGTTTTTTCGAAAATCCTTTATCATTCGACTCAGATTTACTACTTCTACGTCCACCACGTCTATTATCAGATGAAGCATTACTCACTAAGCTCATTTTCATCGGTTGATTAAGCACTCTTACCTTTTCGAAGTGTTTAAGAATGTCTTGAGGCATACCTTTAGGTAATTCAACAGTTGAATAAGTTTCGTAAAGTTTGATATTACCAATATAACGACTACTTATATCAGCTTCATTAGCAATGGCACCAACAATATGTCGAACTTCAACACCATTCTCTTTACCAATCTCGATTCGATACATATCCATATCGCCAACATCACGACGTTCTCGACGTTTTGGTGTTTCACGATTATCACCACGCAAACGGCGCTCACCACTGCGATTATCACGATCGCGACTATCACGAGATGGTTTCATCACTGGATCTGGTGGTAATATTAACGGGCGCTCGCCCTGAGCCATTTTTAAAATCGCAGTAGCGATCGTTTCTAAATCTGTATCACAGCTTGCTTGAATTTGTGATAAGAGTGCTTGATATTGATTAAGATCAGCACTTTCTAACTGTTTTTGTACTTGCTCAGTAAATTTTGCTAAACGACGTTTTTCAATCAATTCTTTTGAAGGTAATGCGACTTCTGGTATTGATTTTTTAATCGTTTGTTCAATGTTTTTAAGCAAACGGCGCTCACGGCTATCGACAAATAAAATCGCGCGTCCAGCTCGACCTGCGCGACCGGTTCGCCCTATTCGATGAACATAAGATTCAGAATCAAGTGTAATATCATAGTTGATGACTAAGCTAATACGTTCAACATCTAAACCACGTGCTGCAACATCGGTTGCAATTAAAATATCTAATCGACCATTACGTAAACGATCAAGAGTTTGCTCTCGTAATTGCTGCGTCATGTCACCATTTAATGCTGCGCAGCTATAACCATGTTTTTCAAGAACGTCGGCAACATCTAACGTGGCGCTTTTGGTTCTAACAAAGATAATCGCAGCATCAAAATCTTCAGCTTCTAAAAAACGAATAATTGCTTCGTTTTTACGCATACCTCTGACTAACCAATAACTCTGATCAATATCAGGTGCGGTTTGATTGGTTCCTTTAATTTGCACTTCTTTAGGGTTTTGCATAAACCGTTTAGTAATGCGACGAATAGGTGCTGGCATTGTTGCTGAAAATAGTGCTGTTTGATGATTTTCAGGAATCGTTGCCATGATACTTTCAACATCATCAATAAAGCCCATTCTTAACATTTCGTCAGCTTCATCAAGAACTAAACCTTTAAGATTAGACAGATCTAATGTTTTACGGTTTAAGTGATCCAGTAATCGCCCCGGTGTTCCGACTACAATTTGCGGACCTTGTTTTAAAGCGCGTAATTGTACATCGTAACGTTGTCCACCATATAATGCTAAAACTTTTATGCCTTTCATATATTTTGCATATTCAGCACATGCATCGGCAACTTGAATAGCTAACTCTCGTGTTGGTGCTAAAACCAACAGTTGTGGTGCTTTTAAATTAGCATCTATATTCATTAAAAATGGGATAGAAAAAGCAGCAGTTTTACCACTGCCAGTTTGTGCCATTCCTAATACATCGTTACCTGCTAACAATAAAGGAATACATTCAGCTTGAATCGGTGATGGTTTGCTAAAACCAAGATCATTTAATGCATTAAGGATATCCTCGGATAAACCAAGGTCAATAAAAGAAACTTCTTTTGTCATGTAAACTCGCTTATAAATTTTATTATATCTAAACAGGTTATTTGCACTGTTAATAATATTAAGCACAACTTAATATCGGCAATGTGCCATGGCTAATTTAATAAAACCAAGAATAGATAAATTTATGCCAGCTCACTAAATTGAAAATTTACAACTCACCCCAATAACTAACTGCCAATATTAATACTATCGATAATTACTCAGCAAAATTTAACGATGATTAGCGTTTTATCATAAAATAGATAAAGCAAAATAATCAAATCATTAAAATTCAGGAGTATATTATTGGCAAATCAGAACTACGCTATAACAATATTTTCACTTTTAAACTGGCATGACCCTTGTTACTTTTCTTTTTCTTCAAGTAACTTCATTTCGTAGAGTGCCTGTTGATGTTCAACAAAGTTATAAATATTATTAGCTAAAGCATATTTAAATAACATTTTGGCACGCTCATTATCACCTTTACTTTGATAATATTTACCTAAGTAAAAGTAGGCTTCACATAGGCGCTCAGCTAATTGCCGATTACTTTCTACACCTTGTTGAAGATTTTGCATCAATTTAGATTCATTAATTTTACCTAAATAAAATGCAACAATATCGCTACTATAAATCGTTTTATCATTAAGCAGATCATAACGTTTTTGTAGCTCATGCTGTGCAACTTTATTATCGATTTCTTTTTCGATCAGATAAAGCCACAAAATTCGAATGGGTTCATTCACATCATATTGATAAAATTGCAACGCATCACGATCTGCTGATTGATAATGCCCAGTACGGTACAACGTAATTGCACGATTTAAGTAGGCATACGCATAAGCAGGATCAAGCTCTAAGGTAGTATTAAACGATGCTAAAGCCGAATCGAAGTCACCATCGCGAAGTGCATAATTACCTAAAAAATTATACAAATCTGGAATTTCAGGATTAAAGCTTAGCAAATGTGTAAAATCACTGTATGCAAAAGCTTTAAAACCTAATGAATCGTAGACAATACCTCGCTCAAAAATGAGCTGCATACGTGTAATGGTATCAATATCATTTTGTGATAACTGCTGACTGAGCTGAGCAATTTTCAATTCATCCTCGTAAGAAACTTGCTCAGGAACAGCCAGTACAGGTAAAGAGTTAGAACAACCTGATAAAAGAATAACAGCTAGCAAAAAGCAGATAATTCTCAGGTTGAATAGTCTCATTTTAACTCCTAGTGAATGACATTTTATTCAGTAATTGGTGCGACATCAGCAGCAGGCTCAACAGCATCTTTCATGCTTAAACGAATTCTACCCTGCCGATCTATTTCTAATACTTTAACATTCACTTCTTGTCCAACTTTCAAGTAATCAGAAACTTTCTCAACGCGATGATCAGCAATTTGAGAAACATGCACAAGACCTTCTTTACCACCAATGATTGATACAAAAGCACCAAAATCAACAATTCGTGTCACTTTACCGGTATAAATTTTACCCAACTCAACATCAGCAACTAAATTATTGATACGATTCATTGCATCTTTAGCTTTATTACCATCAGATGCCGCAATTTTTACTGTACCATCATCAGTGATTTCAATCGTAGTACCCGTTTCTTCCGTTAAGGCTCGAATCGTTGCCCCACCTTTACCAATAATATCGCGAATTTTATCTGGATTGACATTCATGGTATAAATGCGAGGCGCAAATTCAGAGATCTCTTGACGAGGTTTATTAATTGCTTGCTCCATCACACCTAAGATATGTAAACGTGCACCTTTAGCTTGATTAAGGGCAATTTGCATAATTTCTTTAGTAATACCCTCAATTTTGATATCCATTTGCAGCGCACTTACACCTTCACGTGTACCGGCTACTTTAAAATCCATATCGCCAAGGTGATCTTCATCACCCAAAATATCAGATAGAACAACAAAATTATCGCCTTCTTTCACAAGTCCCATCGCAATACCAGCAACAGAAGATTTAATTGGCACACCAGCATCCATTAATGCAAGTGAAGCACCGCACACAGAAGCCATTGAAGATGAACCATTAGATTCAGTAATTTCAGACACTACGCGCACAGTATATGGAAACTCTTCTTTGCTTGGCATTACAGCTGCAACACCACGCTTAGCTAAGCGCCCATGACCAATTTCACGACGTTTTGGTGAACCGACCATACCTGTTTCACCAACTGAATATGGTGGAAAGTTGTAATGAAGTAAGAAACGCTCTGTATATTCACCTGTTAACTCATCAATAATTTGTGCATCGCGCTCTGTTCCTAGTGTTGCAGTAACCAGTGCTTGCGTTTCACCACGCGTAAACAATGCACTACCATGCGTTCTTGGTAACACATTAGTACGAATATCTAGCGCACGGATCATATCTTTTTCACGACCATCAATACGCGGTTCACCAGCAATAACGCGTTGGCGAACAATTTGACTTTCTAATTCAACAATAATGTTAATAACTTGATTTTCATCGAGTTCTTCATCTTGTGCTTTTAACGTTGCTAACACATCGTCTTTAATAAGATCAATTTGTGCATAACGTGCTTGCTTTTCAGTAATTCGATAAGCTTCACCTAAACGATCTTTGGCCAATTCGGCAACAGCATTATATAAAGCTTCGTTCTTAGCTGGCGCAACCCAATCCCATTTTTCACAATTTGCTTTAGCAACAAATTCATTAATATTATCAATGACAACTTGTTGTTGATCATGGCCAAATACCACAGCTGCTAGCATCTGATCTTCTGAAAGCAGATCCGCCTCAGACTCAACCATTAATACTGCACTTTTTGTCCCAGCTACTACTAAGTCTAAACGGCTATGTGCCAGTTCTTTAACTGATGGATTAAGAACAAACTCATCATTAATAAAACCAACTCGAGCGGCGCCAATAGGACCATGAAACGGTACGCCAGATAAACAAAGGGCAGCTGAAGCACCAATCATCGCAACTAAATCAGGACTCACGTCAGGATTCACAGAAACAACTGTTGCGATAATTTGAATTTCGTTAACAAATCCTTCTGGAAAAAGTGGACGAAGTGGTCGGTCAATTAAACGAGCAATTAACGTTTCGCCTTCGCTAGGACGACCTTCACGTTTAAAAAAGCCTCCAGGAATACGACCGGCTGCATAACTACGTTCTTGATAATTTACGGTTAAAGGAAAAAAGTCTTGACCTTCTTTCACTTTTTTATCAGCAACAACGGTGACAAAAACAGCCGTATCATCCATATTAACCATTACCGCAGCTGTTGCTTGGCGAGCCATTATACCCGTTTCTAAAGTTACGGTATGACGACCATATTGAAATTTTTGATGTGTCGGATTAAACAAAACAATTTCCTCTTGTATTTTGTGTGTTGAAGTTTGAATTTGAACAAAAAGTAACATAACACGAATTAGGCTACTCACTTCAACAGTGTGGGGATATCAAACAAAAGATTATTTCACTGTCACGACTAATGACAAATCTATAAACTATAGAGCTCTCATTAGTCGCGCGAAACATGAGATACAATCTTTTATTTTTCCGAGCTCGATATTATATCAGAGTCCTAATTTTTCACAACGAAAAAGAGGCCTAAGCCTCTTTCCAAGTAGATAAGTTATTAGCGACGTAAGCCTAATTTTTGAATTAGTTGGTTGTAACGTTCGATATCTTTACGACGTAAATAATCTAATAATTTACGACGGCTAGAAACCATACGTAATAAACCACGACGGCTATGGTGATCTTTTTTATGCGCTGAAAAATGACCTTGTAAGTCATTAATACGTGCAGTTAAAAGAGCAACTTGAACTTCAGTTGAACCTGTGTCATTAGTACCACGACCATATTCGGCAACAATTTTCGCTTTCGCTTCTACAGTTAGAGACATAATAAACCTCTTAAAATTAATATTAATGATGGAATGTCCGATCTCTAATTCAGACATACCTCGATATTCATATAAACATTATATGAATTGTGCGCAATTATACTCAAATTTATTAAAATAGCAATTTGAATTATGGTCATTATTGCCTGCTACTTAAGCTTAAAACCATATTCTTCTTGTATCAGTTTTTTTAGTGCTTCTATATAGTTTTGTGCCGACATACTCAATTGCACTTTTTGAGAGGTAATCCAACCGATTAATATTTTTTCATTAACACTCAGTGGAATTGATAAAATATCAGAACCATTCAAATCGGTACTTAAAACCCCAGTGCTAATTGTGTAACCATTTAATCCATGTAATAAATTAAATAACGTTGCCCTATCACTCACATGAATGCTTTTTTTATGATAGACCGTACTTAAAATCTCTTCAGAAAAATAAAACGAATTATATTCACCTTGCTCAAATGATAAATACGGATAATCTTCCAGATCATGTAAGGTTAACGATTTCATCGCAGCTAAAGGATGATGGGTACTAATAAACACATGTGGATCGGCTTCAAACAAAGGATTAAATGTTAAACGATGCTCTTTAAGTAACCGCAATATGACTTTTTGATTAAAATCAGTTAAATAGAGTATACCCACTTCACTACGTAAATTAGCCACATCGGTAATAATGTCGTAGGTTCGCGTTTCACGTAAGGTAAATTCATATTCGTCAGTATGATTCTTCTTGATTAAATTAACAAAGGCATTCACAGCAAACGCATAGTGCTGGGTCGAAATGCTACATAGTTGCTTTGAGGGCGCCTTTTTAGCATAGTGCTGTTCTAATAACTCAGCTTGATCCAATACTTGTTTGGCATACCCCAAAAACTCTACTCCATCGGTTGATAAAGATACTCCCTTTGAAGTGCGTACAAAAATTTCAATGCCAAATTCGGCCTCTAACTCTTTAACCGCTGTCGACAAGCTGGGTTGGGTAATATATAAATTTTTAGCCGCTTCATTGATGGAGCCTGATCGAGCTATTTCTAAAATATAGCGTAATTGTTGTAATTTCATAACGTGAATTGATAAAGTTTTTTCAGCAAATCATTTGCCTTGATATAATTAAGAATATAACAGATATTAATGATTATAAGATAGACAAACTTAAAAAAAGTTAAATCAGATAATAATTAGTCCATTTTTATCTAAAACATTTTTTAAACATTATCCAACTAATGAAAAACACGCAATAAATTACCTATCATTAATTTTTCATCCACATAATGCACATAGCAGACTTTTGCAACTCATCATTCACTTTTTAATTAAAAAAGTATTAGCTAACACCGCGTATTTTATATTAAGAATATCGGTATCAATAGTAAACATTATGCTTGTGTTTATGGATTTTCGATTAAATCATTGTCTAAATTCAGTCTATCTTGCCAGTTACCTTTATAACTGCCGCCATGATAACAAATCATCTCATCAATATCATAATTCATCAGATTTTTTATAGAACTTTGGGCTTGAGCCAAATCATAAGCAAACTCTGGAAAAGGTATAACTAATTTATCATTAACCAAAACGAGTGCATCACCCGCTATCAGGGTTTTATTTTCCTTGATATATAACGATATGTGACCTTGGGTATGCCCAGGCGTAAAAATAACCTCTACCCCTTCACCAATAGGTAAAACTTGATGGTTGAGCAAAATATCATCTACCTTAACACCTTCTATATTTTCTAAAATTTTATGAAAAATCAGTGCTTGTTGCTTATCATTATCCGACAAGAAAGGATATCTTTTTTCTGCTTGCTCTAAACGCAATGGTTTTTTATGCTTTTCTATATAGGCTTTTTCTATACTTGATGACAATATTTGAATATGAGGAAATCTTTTCTTAAATTCTGCTAACGAACCAATATGATCGAAATCATGATGCGTAATGATAATATGAGATAACTTATTTAAATCAAGATCACTCTTTTTTGCTGCTGCTTCAAATAACTCAAACTGACAAGGATACCCCGCATCAATTAAGATCATATGACTATCATCTTGTATAATGACAGGATTAATTATCTGCTCAATACCGTTATATTCAAATTTTATAGCAAGTACAATTATTTTCATTTTATGCTCACCTTATTCGATACTTATATCCGTAAGTTAATTAGCCTGTATTGGTATTATTGAACCACGCTATGTATCACTATCCCTTACTGACAATATAACATATGGTTAATCAATTAACTGTTGATTTTTATCATTAATATACCTTCTACATTTTAGCAATACTTAACAAACAGACAAAAATTTTACCTTCATTGTTAATAAAGCTTAATCTTTCTTGTTTTTATAAATTGTAAAAATAAGCTGTGGTAAAGGTATTCAATAATCAGTCTAAACAGATTTTTTGAGCAGAAATTTTGCTATATGGAGTTTAACAAGATTGAGTTGTCTGAATACAAAAAAAGACTATATGCCTCGAATGTTAAAGGCCTATGTATTAATTGTGTGTTGCTTAAAGCACATCAAAATATCTATTTATGTGTGGTTATTAGCTGAAACAAGCTTGGTGATAGTTGATATAAAGTTGGAATAAAGGCACATAATGACAATTTCATAGTTAACTCATTTATCTTAATGAAATACGTTAAGGCATTTTTATAGCTTTAACTAAAGACTTCCTGAGGATAGGCTATTAAAATGTAAAAATCTACCTCGCCAAATTTTTGCTTTCTTTAACTACCTACACGGTATTGAGCAAAATGGGTAAAACCACATTTGAAATTAACATTTTCTAAACTACCTACACGGTATTGAGCCTATGCAAATTGAAACTAAACCTGTCTTTGGCTTTCTAAACTACCTACACGGTATTGAGCGGACCCCGCTCTCAACCTATATTTATTCCATTTTTCTAAACTACCTACACGGTATTGAGCTTATTATAGATAGTGCGCCGACTCTCGGTGTCTTTCTAAACTACCTACACGGTATTGAGCATGTTGATTCACTGGATGTTTCAGATCGCAACTTTCTAAACTACCTACACGGTATTGAGCTAGAACAACGCATACTATAATCGCCTTTGGCATAAAGGTAAATATTGTTTTATTACTTAAAAACCCTTTTTTTTAACTGTTTTGTAATACTTTGATTTTATTGATCTTTAAATTCAGCGAAAAAAAAGGGTAAAAACGATGGTGTAATTATTGATAATGTTTCAATGATATTGACTTGAAACAGTCTGTTTGAAATCTAATGCGATCAAATTATAATTGATAATTACTCTGCTCGATAATTTATTTAATAATGTTAAAAATACCTCAATTACTTTTTATTTAAAACAGTAACAACAATCGTTGATAAACGAACCTATACTTTAAATCGTAACGTTAAGGAAGTGTGTCAAATATTCTTGTTAGCTTTGGGGCGATAACCATGGCAGCATATTATTACCATTACATTGAAACAGTGCATTAAGTATATTTAGATCGTTTACTGCAAAAGTATTGAAAATGTAAAAATCGTTCTATTAGTTTAGCTTAAATATATCTATGTTATTACGATTAAAAATTCTGAATCTTTTGTGTCCCACGTTTTATTAGCTAAATATATTAAAACAAAATTTATCATCAATGACGGTTAGCTAACAATCAAAATCAAAATCTAATCATCAGAAGAAGTTCTCATAAATCAACTTAATACTCATAACTGTAGAAACAATAATCAACATTGGTCTTATTAATTTTCTTCCTTTCGCAATGACCATTTTAGCGCCTAATCTTGCGCCGATGAATTGTCCGACTAACATGACTAAACCTATCGACCAGACCACTTGTCCGCCCATAATAAAAAATAACAATCCCGCTAAGTTTGAGGTAAAGTTTAGGACTTTGGTATGAGCAGTTGCTTTTGTCAGATTAAATCCGGCAAGGGTAATATAGGCTAGAGCATAGAAAGAACCGGCACCGGGTCCAAAAAAGCCGTCATAAAAACCAATTGCTAACGCCGGAATAAGGGCAAATTGTAGGGTGGTCAGGCGGCTTTTGCGGTCTTGTTCTCCGATTGTTGGTGAGAGTAGGAAATATAACCCTACACTGATCGTTAATATCGGTAATAATAGTCTTAGAAAATCTGCTTGTATATGCATCACCGAAACAGTACCAACTGCGGAGCCGATAAAGGCGAAGATAATTGCGATTTTTTGTTCTCTAAGACTAACCATGCGCTCACGGATAAAGTAGAGACTAGCCGAGAATGATCCACCACAACTTTGTAACTTATTAGTCGCTAAGGCACTAGCCGGCGGTAAACCGACTGCCAATAGTGCCGGCACGGTAAGTAACCCTCCTCCACCGGCAATTGAGTCGATAAATCCCGCTAAAACTGCTATGGCAAATAGCAGAATAAGAAGTTCGTAATTCATCGCGGATTCACATCACTGCATTGAGCACGATAACGAAGGTAGTGATCCATTAAAACAATAGCAACCATTGCTTCAGCGATGGGAACTGCTCTTATACCCACGCATGGATCATGCCGACCATGCGTCGATACTTCAACGGCTTCACCTTGTACATTAATCGATCGACCTGCAATTTCAATGCTTGGGGTAGGTTTTAAGGCAATGTTGGCTAAAATGGTTTGTCCTGAGCTGATACCGCCTAAGATGCCACCAGCGTGGTTGGATAAAAAACCTTCTGGACTAATCTCGTCGCGATTTTCGCTACCACGTTTAGTAATAACAGCAAAGCCATCACCTATTTCGACCCCTTTAACTGCATTGATACTCATTAATGCATGAGCCAATTCAGCATCTAACTTATCAAAAACCGGCTCGCCAAGCCCAACAGGTACATTTTCAGCGACAACAGTGACTTTAGCACCAATTGAGTCGCCGTCTTTTTTTAATTTTCTTAATAATTCATCAAGTTGCTCAAGTTTACTTTCATCAGCACAAAAAAAGGAATTTTGTTCAACTTGTTGCCAATCTCTTAATTGACATTCAATATCACCCATTTGAGCTAAATAACCACGAATAGTAATGCCGAGTTTTTCGTTTAAATATTTTTTAGCTATAGCACCTGCCGCAACACGCATTGCTGTTTCGCGCGCCGATGATCGACCGCCACCTCGGTAATCACGTATGCCATATTTTTTTTGGTAGGTGTAGTCAGCATGACTAGGGCGAAAGATATCTTTAATTTTGCTATAATCTTGTGAACGTTGATCGGTATTTTCAATCATCAAACCGATACTGGTGCCGGTTGTGACACCATCAAAAACACCTGAT
The DNA here is from genome assembly GCF_026536125.1 of Gilliamella sp. B3783. Lineage (NCBI taxonomy): Bacteria > Pseudomonadati > Pseudomonadota > Gammaproteobacteria > Orbales > Orbaceae > Gilliamella > Gilliamella sp. B3783. The sequence goes on along the minus strand of NZ_JAFNOU010000002.1, from coordinate 79,151 downwards.
AATATTTTAACTTGATCTGCTTCGCGGCGCTGCGTAGTATAACGAGAAGAACCAGGACGGCGTCGATCGAGATCGTGCTGCATATCGGATTCAGTTAAAGCAAGTCCCGGTGGTACACCATCTACAACACATCCTAATGCTATGCCATGTGATTCGCCAAAAGTGGTGACTTTAAATAACTTACCGATCGAGTTTCCAGACATAAATTTTATTTCCAATGATTAATAACACATTATTTAAAATAGTGGTGAAATTCTATTAAGGTTTGACACGATATTGAAAATACACCAAGTCCACCATGTTCAAACGTTATCCAATTGAATGGAATATCAGGATATTGTTCTTGCAAACTGATCCAACTATTTCCTACTTCACATATTAAAACACCATTTGGTGTTAGATAATTGACGGAATCACGTAAAATTCTTTTCACAAGATCTAAGCCATCAACGCCCGCTTCTAATGCCAATTTAGGTTCATATAAAAACTCATCAGGGAGATCACGCATGTCTTCGTCATCAACATAAGGAGGATTTGAGACAATAACATCATATTTTTTAACCGGCAGATTATCGAATAAATCCGATAATATCGGCGTTACTTGAAATTGCATTTCATGTAATTCAATATTCGTTTGCGCAACATCTAACGCCTCTAATGATATGTCAGAAATATCAACTTGCGCATCAGGAAATGCATATGCACAGGCAATACCAATACAACCGCTACCTGTACACATATCTAATATTGAATTAGGCTCAGTTGTTAACAAGTTGGAAAAGTGATTATCAATTAATTCACCAATTGGTGAGCGCGGTATTAACACCCGTTCATCAACATAAAATTGGTGACCACAAAACCAAGCTTGATTGGTTAAATAAGGCGTTGGAACCCGATCTTCAATGCGTTTTTGAATCAGATCCAGTAACTGTTGTTTTTCAGACTCAGTAAGACTGCTGGCATAAAATTCTGGCGGAATAAATAATGATAAACCTAATGTTGTTAAAATAAGCTGCTTGGCTTCATCAATCGGGTTATCAGTTCCATGACCTAAATAGATATCAGACTGGCTAAATTGGGAGGTTGTCCAGCGTATAAAGTCCTGAACAGTGCGTAAGTTTTCCATAATGGCTCCAAATATTCTAGGAGGAGGAAGGTTCTACTCGTCACTACCGGTCTTGTTAACGTGAATGCATATTGTCAAAGTAACATTGAAAGTCACTCCTGACAGTTAAAACCTGACGGCTTTTATCCTTCAATGACTAAATAATAAAAATTTATGGCGGTGAGGAAGGGATTCGAACCCTTGATACGTTGCCGTATACACACTTTCCAGGCGTGCTCCTTCAACCACTCGGACACCTCACCAAAATTTCTCAACCCGCTAATTAAAGCAGGTTGCATACTATAATGATCACAAGCTAATTAATCAAGCTTTTTAATTCATTACAACAATAGTACCAAATGCGGCTAAAACAACTAGTATAGCGACAACAGTTACTAAAGCAAATTTCAAATTTGTACACATGTTTATTATCTCCAATTATTTGTTGAACCCAGCTTTATTTAATTGATTGATCTAATGAAATAAATCCACTTACGGGTTGACTAACATCAATTTTTGGATAGTTAGGCGCTAAATCTAATAGAATTTCAATCGCTTCATTTAAATAAGCATCGGGTATTTTATAGTCCTTAGGTAAATCGTCTAATTTAGCGATGGCTGGTTTTCCTTCACGAGCCAAGCGTTCATTCATTCTTTTTAGATCACGATCATCATAAGTTTTTCGCTCTGCTTCACGCGATTTTTTGTTCAACGAAACAATATACTGACGATCCTTCTTGTTATTAAAATCACTGATATCTTGTTCAAGATAGATAAATTCAGGATTTTTAGCTATTCGCGTTAAATGCTTAGCCGTTAAATCAGGTAGAAGCGGTTTAACATTAGCAACAGTCAAATATTCAGACGAAGGAATTTTATCCCATGGCATAGCATTATCTAAGAACCGCTCTCCCGTTTCGTCCATATATTTAGTTTTACTCATTTCAATGTCAGGCTCAACCCCTTTCAGTTGGGTACTGCCACCGTTTATACGGTAAAATTTTTGTACAGTATATTGCACACCGCCAAGTTCAGGCCAATTGGGATGTAATCTTGAATCAGAAGGATAGGCAATATTACGAGAAGTTTGTACCGTGCCTTTACCATAAGTTGTTTCACCAACAATAACAGCGCGTCCATAATCTTGCATGGCTGCGGCGAAAATTTCAGAAGCCGAAGCGCTATATCGATTGACCATTACAACAATAGGGCCTGCATAGTCGGCACCTTTATTTTTATCGTCGTAAACGACAACTTTTTGTAAATTATCGCGAACTTGTACTACTGGTCCATTGTCAATAAATAATCCCGTTAGGGTAATAACTTCAGCTAAAGAACCACCGCCATTATCACGTAAATCAATAACTAACCCTTGCAATTGTTCATTTTTTGCTTGCAATAATAGATCGTGGACTTTATCTGTTAAACCCATATAAAAACTTGGAATCTCAATAACACCCACTTTCCCACGTTCATTATTGATAATTTTTAATTTGGCTTCACGATCTTCAAAATGAATCTTATCTCGCGTTAGTTCAATAATTTTAGATTTACTATTATTACCTGCTGGTAAAATTTCTAATCTAACTACTGTACCTTTTGGACCACGAATTTTATCGACAATATCGTCTAAACGCCAACCGATAACATCTTCAATAGCTGAGTTTTTTTGACCAACACCGATAATTTTATCGCCAACAGCTAGCAACTTACTTTTTTCAGCCGGCCCACCAGTGACAAAAGACATGATGACAGTATAATCATCTTGTTGGCTGAGCGTTGCGCCAATACCTTCAAACGATAAACTCATTTCAGAATCAAAATCACGTTTTGAACGCGGTGCTAAATAACTGGTATGCGGATCAATTTCACGTGCAAAAGCATTCATAAACACTTTGAATGCATCTTCATTATTGGATTGTAAAATGGTTTTTATAACACGATTATATCGTTTGGTTAGTGCTTCACGAATTTGTGCTTCATTTTTACCAGATAAAGACAAACTGAGCTCGTCATATTTAACACGTTTATCCCAATAGGCATCGAGTTCTTTTTCAGAAGTTGGCCAAGCAATATCTTCACGTTTAAAATCAATTTCGTCATTATTGGTGAAGTCCATTGGGCGCTTCAAAACCTCAAGAGCATACTTATAACGATCATAACGCTTTTGTAAGGCGAGATTATAAATATCGTATGCAGTTTTCAAATTACCATCTAATAATTCTTGTCCAAGCGAATCTTGCCTATTTCGAAAACTATCCACATCACTTTGAATAAATATTGCTTTGCTACCATCAAGCATTTTGAAATAACGATCAAAAATTTTAGCCGAAAAAGCACCATCTAAAGCAAAATTACGATAATGTGCTTGAGTAAAATAGTTAGTAACTCTTCTCGCCACAACTTGGTGTATATCATCTTGTTTAAGAACAGGTATTTGCTCGTTATTAACTTGCTTAGCCTGCGTACTTTGGCTAACAATACATAAAACAAGGCTTAATTTGATAACAACTTTGAGTAATTTATTCATGCAAATTCTCTATTTGGTAATAATATGCTCAGGTTTAACAGTTAATTCCATGCCAGAGCCGACATTCACCTTAATATGTTCTTTTTCAATATTAATGATTTGAACTCTTAATGGTTTATTGCCTAATAATACTTTAACAAAGTCACCCACTTTTAAAGCCTTCGGTTTTTTGACTGGTGGGCGAGAATTTTTACGTTTTTCTTTCGCTCTTTCTTTGGCTTTTTGTTTACTTTCTTTTAACTGTTGTTGGGCGTATTGTTCTTGTTCTTCATTAATAATATCATCAGGATTTCCATCTAAATCAACTCGATTAGCACCCGCTTTAATACTATATAAATAACGCCAACTCATCGTATAAGCACGCAATGCAACACGAAGTTTAGTTTTACTCAGAACTTCACTTTCGCTCAAACGAGAAAGGATATCTTGAAATATCCCTATTTTGAGGGGTTTAGCTTCGCCTTCAAGCGTAAAACAATTAGGAAATTGTTCGACTAAATATGCAATAATCTCTTTACTATTTGTTAATTGAAACTGACTTTCCATTGGTAATTCCATTAGCAACTAAATTGAATTTTACTAGCGTTAAAGTATATCTCAGCTTAAACAATAACACTAATTATCTTTTTTCTGTTTATTAATAAAAGTAATAAAATCTTTAATACCATTACGCATTAACCAAGATGCAACGATAGATTTTTCATCATCCGATAATTGTTCAAATGCAATCATCCATAGTTGAAAAGGTTCGATAGGTGATACGACGTAGCTTGCACTTTCTTCTTCTGCATACAGTGCTTTTTTGACAACTAACGGTAAACTGGCAATATGATACTCTAGCGCTTTACCACGAACACCCGTTCTTTTTCGTGAAGTCCATTTTTCGGCTCTAGCTTTTCGATTGACGCCTTGTATCGTTGATGGCATCCCTGCAATGCTTGATAGCTCTTTTGACGAGAACCATTCTTTCATTTTCACTATCCTATTTTAGCACAATAAGAAAAAATTACAGAAATTAAAGAAACTTTGATACAATAAATTAAGAAACATAATTATTAATAACTAAAGTTCAATTGTAAACTTACTTGTTTTAGTAACATCAAAGCATAACATAGATGCACAAGGTTATAAACTAAGAGGAAATAAAAAATGAAAATAAAGTCTAGTGATTGGCACCCTGCAGACATTATTGCCGCCTTAAAAAAACAAGGAACGACCCTGGCAAATCTATCCCGACAATCGGGTTTGAGTTCATCAACATTGAGTAATGCGTTAGTTAGACCCTGGACTAAAGGCGAAGTTATTATAGCTCAAGCTCTCAATTTACAACCTCATGAGATCTGGCCTAGTCGTTATATCAATTCAAATACAAACCAACCAATAAAACGCGTCCTAAGACAAAATAAAGACTAAAAATAAAAATTATTGTACATTAATAACAAATACGCGGAAAATATGGAAACAGTAAAACACATATAGTTTCCATATTTACATAAAATCGACCAATTTCTTTGATTAATGATAATTTGATTTTTTCAAAATTAAAAAATGCGCTCATCTTGAACGTTGACGAGCATGTGTTATTATTGACACTTCAAAAATTATGTTAGTTGTCAGGTAACAATACCATGAAAAATATAAGTAAATTCATTATCGCACTATTTTCAATTATTATCCTTTCAAGCTGTAGTCAAAAGAATTTTGTCGAACAAGGTACTCCATTAAGTCAAGAAAAAGTCAGTCACATCGTCGAAGGTGCAACCACCGAATCACAGATAATTTCTTTATTTGGCGAACCCACTAGTAGAAAGGTCATTAATGCTAACGAGGCTCAGTGGACATATAAATATACTAAAAAAAGCTCTACCAGTCATATGATCATTGGCGAAACTCAATATAATATTGTTGAAGGCACACTTGATGTGCTAATTTCAAACGGTGTTGTAACTTGGTTTAATTATGACGAAAATGAAAGACAGAAAAAATGGTAATTGATTTATCTTAATACAAAAGCTAGCGCATCTTTTTGATGTGCTAGTAATTAAAATAGTTCACAGACTACCCCCTATTGATTAGCGCCTTGTTATTAGGCATATTTCATCATTATTGATTTTTAAATGCCTAAACATTACACATCTATTTGATCAAATCCAAGACAGAGCTGGACAAAATTATGCATTAGGCTATACTCATGGGCGAAATTAACCAGACAATCGCTGCTTTGTTGTAGTCCTTTTTTAAAGGAGACAAACAGAGGGGAGGAAAGTCCGGGCTCCATAGGGCAGAGTGCCAGGTAACGCCTGGGGGGTGTTGGCGAGAGCGAACATTCACGACTAGTGCAACAGAGAGTATACCGCCGATGGCTTAGCAATAAGATCAGGTAAGGGTGAAAGGGTGTGGTAAGAGCACACCGCGCAACTGGTAACAGTTGTGGCACGGTAAACTCCACTCGGAGCAAGGTCAAATAGGGATTCATTGGCGCGGCCCGCGTTGAATCCGGGTAGACTGCTTGAGCTAATGCGTGAGTATTAGCCTAGAGGAATGATTGTCCACGACAGAACCCGGCTTATCGGTTAATTTCAACTTTTTATTCTTTACTGTTTTGCTTTGCTTGTTTTTTATTATTTAACCAACGTTTTACTGCTAACCAAATCGAAAAGAGTAAACCTAGCACCAATAAAAATACCGGTATTAACATTAATAAAGACATGATCTGTTTTTCATAGGTTTTAAAAATTGGTGATAATCCAAATAGATAACCTAATGTGACAATCAAAAATATCCATAATGTTGCACTAACCCAATTGTAGATATGGAATTTACGGCTATGTAAACCCGATAAACCAGCCATCATGGGTAATAGTGTTCGAACAAAAGCAATAAATCGACCGATAAATAAAGCTTGTAAGCCATATTTATGGAATAGTACTTCTGATTTATGGTGATATTTTTCTGGCAAATGCGCCATCCAATTTTGCACAATTTTGGTATTTCCCAACCAACGTCCTTGTGCATAACCAAGCCATGTGCCAAAAGCGGCGCCGGCAATCAAAATTAAATTTATAAGACCAAAATGAAAAACATCAAGACTTATCAATACACCGGTTAAAAACAGTAAACTGTCACCGGGTAGAAATGCCGCGGGTAACACACCGTTTTCTAATAAAATGATGACAAACAGCATGCCATATAATATCCATAACACATTGGGATTTGAAAGTGTTGCAATATCCATATGAACAAATGCTTGATAAAGTGTAATGATTGTTTCCATCTATTTTTATATCTCACTTATTTAGTTATGACTAATTTATAGTACCACCAACCGTTAAATTATCCACTTTTAAAGTGGGTTGTCCAACACCGACAGGTACGCTTTGCCCGGCTTTACCGCAAACACCTACACCGGAATCGAGTGATAAATCATTCCCTACCATTGAAATTTGTTGCATAGTTTCAATGCCCGATCCTATTAATGTCGCGCCTTTAACTGGATGGGTAATTTTGCCTTTTTCAATGAGGTATGCTTCTGATGCAGAAAATACAAATTTGCCGGATGTAATATCAACCTGTCCGCCAGCAAAGTTAGGTGCGTATAGCCCATAATCTACACTACTAATGATTTCATCAAATGTTGAATTACCCGCTAGCATGTAAGTATTGGTCATTCTTGGCATAGGTAAGCAAGCATAATTTTCACGGCGACCATTACCGGTAGAATGGCATCCCATTAACTTAGCATTTAGCTTATCAAACATATAACCTTTCAAAACACCATTCTCAATTAAAACCGTTTTTTGAGTTGGTGTACCTTCATCATCAATCGAAAGTGAACCACGTCGATTTTCGATGGTACCATCATCAACAATCGTACAAAGTTCTGAAGTGACCTGCTCGCCTATCTTACCAGAAAACACGGAGCTATTTTTACGATTAAAGTCACCTTCTAAACCATGACCTACCGCTTCATGTAGCAACACACCAGGCCAACCGGCACCTAAAATAACAGGCATTGTGCCGGCTGGCGCAGCTTTTGCCGATAGCGATACTAACGCAAGTCTTACCGCTTCGCGAGTATAGCTATCGGCAATACTTTCACCGGTTTGAGGATTGGTGGTTAAAAAATATTCATAACCAAAACGCCCACCACCACCACTACTGCCATGCTCTCGTTTACCATCTTTTTCAACTATTACTGAAACAGATAAACGCACTAACGGCCGAACATCAGCGCACAACGATCCATCTGTTGCTGCAATTAAAATATCTTCATAACTACCAATTAAACTGGCCGAAACTTCAATGACTCTTGGATCGATTGAACGTGCTAATGCATCAATTTGCTTTAATAGTGCTATTTTTTGTTCTTGTGAAAAAGAGTTAATTGGATTAATAGCTGGGTAAATAGCAACAGCTTCTGTTTGTTTAAACGGCGTTACAACAATTGGGGTTTGTTGTTTAGTGATTGAATTAGCGGCTAAAGCACTTTGCTCTAAACGGTTTAAAGAGAGTTGATCTGTATAAGCAAATCCAGTTTTTTCACCTACGATTGCACGAACGCCTACGCCCTGATCACGATGAAAAGAAGCATTTTTAATAATTCGATCTTCAAGCGACCAACTTTCATAGTAACCAGACAAAAAATATAAATCACCAAAATCAATTTGTCTTGAACTTAATATATCAAGCAAATTCAAAAGGTCTTGGTGGCTTAGGTTATTGGGATTGAGTAACCGTTCACTCACTTGAGTAATTATCATAAATTCCTTTATCTGTACTTTATCACATTCGTTATTTAGCTAATTGTTTTTCATCTTTGTTTATAATGGGGTTATTATTACACATTTCAAATCGTTATAATAAAACACAAGCATGATGACCGGGAGTATTGTGATGAAATAGCAATTATCACATCAATACCACATCATACTGCTCTTGAATATAAAGCGGTTCAACTTTAACTTCCACTCGCTTACCGACAAATATTTCGACTTCGGCTAGAGCATGTGATTCATCTGTAGTTAAAGCATTCGCGACAGCCGATGATGCATAAACCAAAAAGTATTCAGAACGATGAGCTTTATAGACACGGACAATTTCACGTAAAATTTCATTACAAACTGTTTCAACGGACTTGACCATACCTCTGCCTTTACATGCTGGACACTCCTCGCATAAAATGTGACCGATGCTTTCACGCGTCCTTTTGCGTGTCATCTCAACCAAACCCAATGCCGAAAACGAATTAATTGTTGTTCTTGCCCTATCTTTCGATAAAAAATCTTGTAAAGATTGCAATACTCGCTCACGGTGCAAGTCTTCTTGCATATCAATAAAATCAATGATAATAATTCCGCCTAAATTACGTAAGCGTAACTGTCGAGCTATGGCAATAGTTGCTTCAATATTAGTATTAAAAATCGTTTCTTCTAAATTTCGATGACCAACAAAAGCACCTGTATTGATATCAATGGTTGTCATGGCTTCAGTTTGGTCAATAATTAAATAACCACCCGATTTTAATTTAACTTTGCGATCCAATGCCCGTTGAATTTCGTTTTCAGTATCATAAAGATCGAAAATCGGAATACTGCCACGGTAGTGCGATAATTTACTTGTTACTTCAGGCATAAATTCTTGAGTGAACTCAATAAGTAGATCATAGGTTTGCTTTGAATCGACCAATATTCGCTCTATCGGATCACCCACAAAATCACGCAATACCCGTTGTGATAGTTCAAGTTCACCATACACTAAATTTTTACTAATCGGGCGAGCCATTCGTTCTTGAATTTTTTTCCACAACCGTTTTAGAAAATTAGCATCTTGTTCAAGTTCATGTGCGTTAGCACCTTCAGCTGCTGTGCGAACAATAAAGCCACCTTCTGGCGTAACATATTGTTCTACAATATGTTTAAGTCTTTCTCGCTCTGTTTCACTTTCAATACGCTGTGAAGTGGCGACATGCGCTGAATTTTGCCCCGGCATTAATACCAAATAGCGCGAAGGTAAGGTAATATCAGTTGTGAGTCTTGCCCCTTTTGTACCTAAGGGATCTTTGACTACTTGTACCATTAAGTCTTGACCCTGGCGAACCAGTTCAGAAATATCCTTAACTTGAAATTGTTCTTGCTCAGAATAAGAAACGCATTCAGTATGCGGCATAATATCTGAAGCGTGTAAAAAAGCCGCTTTTTCTAAACCAATATCAACAAATGCAGCTTGCATACCTGGCAAAATTCGAATGACTTTACCTTTATATATATTACCGACAATACCACGACGTGATTCACGATCGACATGAATTTCTTGCAAAACACCATCTTCAATATAAGCTACACGAGTTTCTGACGGTGTCACATTCATTAATAATTCAACAGACATAAAGAGCGTTTCCTTTAATTAATTGCAAAGTTCCGTGCTATTCGTCGTAAGAGTAGATATATCCATATCCATAAAAAGCCATCCACACAACTTGATAATAAGATATAAGGTGACATCGAAATTATATGATAAATACTAACTTGAAATATAAACACTAATCCATTATAGCAAACAGAAACCGCAATTATTATAAAAGATTGTTGCCACAATGCTAAATTACGAAGTAACTGATATTTAAAAACAAGCAAATAAGCAATAAATGAATAAATAAACGCGTGTACACCTAAAAAAGTACCCGAACATAAATCTATCATTAGACCAAATAAAAAAGCGGTGCCAATACCGACTTGGTAAGGTTGTGCAATTAACCAATAGGCTAAAATTAACATAAACCAATGAGGTTTGAACATGTTGTAAGCTGGTGGCCATGGTATAATTTGTAAACATAATCCAATAAATAATGTTAGCCAAATAAATAATATGCCATTATGACCCCTCATGTTTTACTCCTTGATCTCCCCATAATAATAGTAGATAACGTAATCGTTTTAAATCCGCTGTCGGTGTTGCCGAAATAATTGGCGTTGAATCATTAATATCGAGTTTAACTGAACTCACCACAGCCACGGGATATCCCTCAGGAAAGCGACCATCAAGTCCTGAAGTGACAAGTACATCGCCAACTTTAATATCAACATTGTTAGGTAAAAAATCAAGCGTTAGATCATTGCTACAACCATTCCCTACCGCCACCATTGATATATCGTTTCTTAATACTTGTACCGGAATGGCATGTTGATAATCACACACTAAAATCGCTCGGCTAGTTGTCTGTGCGGTTTGATAAATTTGCCCAACAATCCCTTTTTCATCAACTACCGGTTGACCAACATAAACCCCATCATTTTGACCTTTATTTACAACGACTTGATAAACATACGGATCTGTGTCTGCTAATAAAACTTGTGCCGCCATTTTATGTTCATCATGTCTGAGCGGAGATCCCAGTAATTCTCTTAACCGATTATTTTCATGTCTGAGATGATCAAGTAATAATAAATCTGCTTTTTTTTCAAGCAACAAATTATTCAGTTTTGCATTTTCTGTTTCTAATGTTTCTCGTGTTTTTGACATTTCATAAAACCCATCAAGCGTGGCTTGGGGAGCATTTGAAATGTAATATAAAGGGGAAATAATCGTATCTAAATAATAACGAACTTCTTTAAAAGGACGATAATTTATATCTAATGCAATTAAAGCTAACGACATAGCCAAAGACATAAATAATTGTACACTAAGAGGCGAACGTTTAGAAAAAAGCAATTTCATTGTTCAGTACTTACCTGTAATAGACTCAAGATCTAATTATTTTAAGATATGACTCCGCCGACAATGTCGGCGGAAAAATGAGAGGTATATTTACTAATCATTTCATTAATTAAGAGTTAGTTAACATTGTTTGAACTTTTACTCTTCACTAAATAGATCACCACCATGCATATCAACCATATCTAATGCTTTGCCACCACCTCGCGCAACGCATGTTAGTGGGTCTTCAGCCACAACAACATGAATACCGGTTTCAGCTGACAATAGTTTATCGATATTACGTAATAATGCACCACCACCGGTTAATACCATACCATGCTCTGAAATATCAGACGCTAGTTCTGGTGGACATTGCTCTAAGGCAACTTTAACCGCACTTACAATACCACTTAATGGCTCTTGTAGTGCTTCTAAAATCTCATTAGAATTTAATGTAAAGCTACGCGGCACCCCTTCAGCAAGATTACGACCACGAACTTCAATTTCAAGCACTTCATCACCAGGATAAGCACTACCAATCACATGTTTAATACGTTCAGCAGTTGCTTCACCAATTAGTGCACCATAATTACGTCGAACATAATTAATGATTGCTTCATCAAAGCGGTCACCGCCAATTCGTGCAGATGCAGAATAAACTACACCATTTAATGAAATAACCGCAACTTCAGTCGTACCACCACCAATATCGACCACCATTGAACCGGTTGGTGCAGAAACCGGTAAATCGGCACCTATTGCTGCTGCCATTGGCTCTTCTATTAAATAGACTTCACGCGCACCTGCGCCTAAGGCTGATTCACGAATAGCACGACGTTCAACTTGCGTTGCGCCAACTGGTACACAAACAAGCACACGCGGGCTTGGTCTTAAAAAACTATGGCTATGCACTTGGCGAATGAAATACTGTAACATTTTTTCGGTAACAGAAAAGTCTGCAATCACGCCATCTTTCATTGGTCTAATCGCTGCTATATTGCCAGGCGTACGTCCTAACATTTGTTTCGCAGCATGCCCAACAGCAGCAACACTTTTAGGTGTGCCAGTACGATGATCTTGGCGAATAGCAACAACTGAAGGTTCGTTTAGTACAATACCTTGACCTTTTACATATATAAGAGTATTAGCTGTACCTAAATCGATCGATAGATCATTTGAAAACATGCCGCGAACTTTTTTGAACATAATGAAAACTCTTCCTAGAATTAATCGTGTTTAAATGTTAGTGAGTATTTGAAGCAACGCATTGTATAAATTATATACTTTTAAAGCAATATTAGGCTAAATAATATACTATTTGATGCTTTTAAAACACCACCAGCTTCAATAATAATTAAGTGCTACTATTGTATCGCAATTATAAAATAATACCTAGAAAATAGTATAACAACAGATCGTAAAGGAGATATATAATGACAAAATCGGTTTTACAGTGTATGCTTCCGCGTTAATGTTGAGTTACTGCCTTATTATCGACTTAAAAGATCTCTTTTAAGATATTAAGGATGCATTAAAATAATTGTTACTTATATCAAATAAACACGGTGTAATTCATGGATATACGCAAAATTAAAAAATTAATTGAATTAGTTGAAGAATCAGGTATTTCAGAGCTTGAAATTTCTGAAGGTGAAGAGTCAGTACGAATTAGTCGTTCTGTTCCCGCTACAAACTATTCTGCGCCAATACAAAATATTCAAATTCCTCAAGCATCCCCAGTTGTCGTTGCACCTAGTGCAGCAGCCGATGTTGTTGTTACTGAAGCTGATCCGATTACGCCTACTGGCACGACTATAAAATCGCCAATGGTAGGCACTTTTTATCGCACACCAAGTCCAGAGTCAAAAGCGTTTGTTGAAGTGGGTCAAACTGTAAATGTTGGTGACGTACTTTGTATTGTTGAAGCGATGAAAATGATGAACCAAATTGAATCAGAAAAAGCAGGCACAATTAAAGCTATTTTAGTTGAAAACGGTCAACCAGTTGAATTTGATCAGCCACTATTCATCATTGAATAATATTCATTTAAAAAATTAAGAGATTGAATATGCTTGATAAAATTCTTATAGCTAATCGTGGCGAAATCGCTCTACGTATCTTGAGAGCCTGTAAAGAACTTGGTATTAAAACTGTTGCAGTTCACTCATCGGCAGATAAAGATTTAAAACATGTTTTGCTTGCAGACGAAACCGTCTGCATTGGTCCAGCAGCTTCTGCTAAAAGCTATCTTAACATTCCAGCATTGATTTCTGCTGCTGAAGTAACGGGTGCGGCAGCTATCCATCCTGGATATGGTTTTTTATCAGAAAATGCGGACTTTGCTGAACAAGTTGAGCGTTCAGGCTTTATTTTTATAGGCCCTAAAGCTGATACCATTCGTTTAATGGGTGATAAAGTGTCGGCAATTCATGCCATGAAAAAAGCAGGTGTACCTTGTGTGCCAGGGTCTGATGGGCCATTAGGCAATGATATGAATACCAATAAACAAATCGCTAAAAAAATTGGTTATCCTGTCATTATTAAAGCATCAGGTGGCGGCGGTGGTCGTGGTATGCGCATTGTTAGAGAAGAAAAAGATCTTGAACAATCGATTAAAATGACAAAATTAGAAGCAAAAACAGCTTTTAATAATGATATGGTTTATATGGAAAAATTCCTTGAAAATCCACGCCATATTGAAATACAAGTACTATCTGATGGTCAAGGTAACGCGGTTTACTTGGGTGAACGAGATTGTTCAATGCAAAGACGTCATCAAAAAGTTGTTGAAGAAGCGCCAGCTGTAGGTATTACACCTAAAATGCGTAAATTCATTGGTGAACGTTGCGTTAATGCCTGCATTGAAATCGGCTATCGTGGTGCGGGTACATTTGAGTTTTTATTTGAAAATGGTGAATTCTATTTCATCGAAATGAACACCCGTATTCAAGTTGAACATCCTGTTACCGAAATGGTTACGGGTGTAGATTTGATTAAAGAGCAAATTTCAATTGCAGCAGGTCAGCCGCTATCATTAAAACAGAGTGATATTCATATTACTGGTCATGCCATTGAATGCCGTATTAATGCTGAAGATCCAAAAACCTTTATGCCTTCACCAGGTAAAATTACCCGTTTTCATGCGCCTGGTGGTTTTGGTATTCGTTGGGAGTCTCATATTTACGCTGGCTACACTGTTCCACCTTATTATGACTCAATGATCGGTAAATTAATTGCTTATGGTGAAACGCGTGAGGTTGCAATTGCACGTATGAAAAATGCCTTAGCTGAATTAGTCATTGATGGGATAAAAACCAACATTGATTTGCATATCGAAATTATGAATGATAAAGGCTTCTTAAAAGGTGGTACGAATATTCATTATTTAGAGAAAAAATTAGGTATTTATGAGTAGTAAACACTAATCGCTACGTTATTAGCGATTAGTGTCATATTTAATATTGATAAAGAATTGGTGAAGCAAATGAAAAACTGGAAAAAAAGCGCTGAAGATATTTTAACACTCGGCCCGGTTGTACCGGTTATTGTTATCGAGCGCTTAGAAGATGCGGTACCACTAGCCAAAGCATTAATCGCAGGTGGAGTAAAAGTGCTTGAGGTTACATTAAGAACGGCTTGTGCTCTTGATGCGATTAAGAAAATTATCAAAGAAGTACCCGAAGCGGTCGTTGGTGCAGGTACTGTGACCACTGTTGAACAACTCAAACAAGTGACTGATGCTGGTGTTGAGTTCGTCATAACTCCTGGTATTACCGACGCTATTTTAAAAGCCGCAGTCGAGGGACCAATTCCAGTTATTCCAGGTATTGCAACCATTTCTGAACTACTAACTGCTCAAGAGTATGGGTTAACGGCATTGAAGTTTTTCCCAGCTGAGATCAATGGCGGTGTGGCTGCATTAAAAGCTTTTGCTGGCCCTTGTGGATATATGAAGTTTTGTCCAACCGGTGGCGTTAATCCAAAAAATTACCGCGATTATTTAGCCCTTGAAAATGTACTTTGTGTTGGTGGAACATGGTTTATTCCAACCGATGCAATAGCAAAAGGTGAATTTGCTAAAATTACTGAAATGGCACAACAAGCTGTTGCTGGTGCACAATAAGATACTAATACGCCGACATTTGTCGGCGGTTAATTGATAAAAACGATCAAACTAACTCCGTAATCCTTTTCCTTTTTCAATCAAATTCCATACCATGATATAAAGTGCTATTACAAATAAAATTAGCATTGAAAAAGTGATCCACAATGATACATCTGTCACCCCTAAAAACCCATAGCGAAAACCATTAATCATATAAACAATAGGATTTAGTTTCGATACCCATTGCCAAAAAGTAGGTAGCATGCTAATTGAATAAAATACGCCACCAAGATAAGTTAATGGAGTTAACACAAAAGTAGGGATAATACTAATATCATCGAAGGTTTTTGCGTACACTGCATTTAATAGTCCTGCAAGTGAAAATAAAATTGACGTTAACAGCAGCGTACATACAACAAAAAGCCAAGAATGAACTTGATAGCGAACAAAAAATAACGATACGATTGTCACTAATATACCAGTTAAAATCCCACGCATAACGCCCCCACCAACATATCCCCAAATTAAAATATGGGTAGGCACAGGGGCAACTAATAACTCTTCAATATTTCGTTGAAATTTGGCACTAAAAAATGACGAGCAGACATTAGTATATGAGTTAGTAATGACAGACATCATAATAAGTCCCGGCACAATAAATGCCATATAATTAAATCCGCCCATATCACCAACACGCGATCCAATTAAGTTACCAAAAATAATAAAATAAAGCGACATTGTAATAACTGGCGGAATCAAAGTTTGCACCCATATTCTTAAAAACCGAGTGACTTCTTTACGCCAAATACTTTTTAATGCAATCCAATATAAATGATTCATTTAACGTTCCCCTATCCCTGCTCACTATGATGCAAAAGATCGACAAATAACTCTTCTAATCGATTTGCTTTATTTCGCACACTTATCACCTTGATTTGTTGTTGATTAAGCTGTTCAAATAATTGATTTAAACCAAGCTGTTTATTAACTTTTACCTCTAACATGCCTGATTCAATATTTGAAAATTGATAACCCTCTAAGGTAATTGGTTCCTTGGTTGGAATATAATCAATAATAATGGTTTCAGATTGACTATTAGCGAGCAAATCACGCATAGAAGAGTTGGCAATTAATTGGCCATGTTGAATAATACCGATATGCCGACATAGCATTTCCGCTTCTTCCAGGTAGTGAGTAGTCAAAATAATTGTAATGCCTTGGCGATTAATCTCGCGTAAAAAATCCCACATTGAACGTCTTAATTCAATATCAACGCCCGCGGTGGGTTCATCTAGAATTAAAAGTTTAGGTTCATGCACTAATGCTCTAGCTATCATTAACCGCCTTTTCATTCCGCCTGATAACATACAAGCGCGGCTATGGCGTTTATCCCACAAATCTAAAATCCGTAAATATTTTTCAGCACGCTCTAAAGCCAATTTACGTGGCAATCCATAATAACCACCTTGGTTAGTTATTATTTGTAGCACTTCTTCAAATTGATTAAAATTAAACTCTTGCGGGACTAGCCCTAATTGTCTTTTTGCATTAACGATATCATTATCTAAGTCATAACCAAATATTTTAACCTGGCCCGATGTCTTAGTGACCAGTGAGCTAATGATGCCTATCGTGGTTGACTTACCCGCACCATTAGGACCGAGTAATGCATAAAAATCACCGGCTTGTACTGTCAAATTAATGCCTTTTAACGCTTGCACACCATTTTTGTAAATTTTTTTAAGCTCAATTAACTCTAGTGCAGGTATTGATGACATGAAAATATCCTAAATAAATAGATTATTATTTACATTATGCTATTGCATTTATTAGAAGGGAAATATTGACAATATAATCTTTAGTTGTAAAGGTCTTTTTAGTATTATTTAGGATATCACAAAGAACAAATGACACCAGATCTAACGCAAGTTGCTAAAATACTAAGATTTGATAGGTAAGTTTTAAATTTGAAGGAATAAAAAATATGATTAAAATTGGACTGGTTTCAGTATCAGATCGGGCATCGCAAGGTATTTATGCAGATGAAGGAATACCGGCTTTGTTATTATGGCTCAAAACCGCATTGATAACCCCGTTTGAAACCGAAAATCGCGTTATTCCTGATGAACAACCTTTGATTGAAAGCACATTATGTGACTTAGTTGATAATTTTCACTGTCACTTAATTTTAACCACTGGCGGTACCGGTCCGGCTTTGAGGGATGTCACGCCAGATGCCACATTAGCTATTGCCGATCGCATCATGCCGGGCTTTGGCGAACAAATGCGTCAAATTAGCTTGCATTTTGTGCCAACAGCGATTTTATCAAGGCAAGTCGGCGTTATTCGCAAAAAATGTTTAATATTAAATCTGCCCGGTAGACCAAAATCTATCCAAGAAACACTACAAGGTGTTAAAGATAGTGAGGGCAATAGCCTAGTTGATGGAATTTTTGCCAGTGTTCCTTATTGTATAGATCTTCTTGAAGGGCCTTATATTGAAACGCATGAACACATCGTCAAATCGTTTAGACCCAAAAGCAGCATAAAATCAGATAATTGATTTTATGCAAATATTATGCATAATTATGAACCATATGCATTACACTCATTGAATATGAGGTGCTGAAACAACCTTTGATATAACGGTTTTCAACATATTTACCAATAAGTTTATGTGAATATTGTTAAGATAAAAGCAGCACAAAAACATTACCGTTAATTCAATGAAACAACCGTCATAAATGAATTCCTAAGGAAAATTATGAAACAAGACGATCTGACTAAAACGTTTAAAGAAATGCTGCTGCAAGAAAAATTTAGTTCTCAAATTAGTATTGTGCAAGCGTTACAAGAACAAGGATTTGATAATATTAACCAATCCAAAGTTTCCAGAATGTTAACCAAATTTGGCGCAGTTAGAACTCGTAATGCCAAATCAGAAATGGTTTATTGTCTACCTGCTGAAATGAGCGTTCCAACAACGAGTAGCCCTTTAAAAAATTTAGTTGTAGATATTGATTATAACAGTTCGATGGTTGTGATTCGTACCAGCCCTGGCGCCGCTCAGCTTATTGCCAGATTGCTTGATTCCATAGGCAAGTCAGAAGGCATTTTAGGATCAATAGCCGGTGATGACACTATCTTTAGTACACCAACTAAATCTTGTTCTGTTAAACATTTATACCAAACTATCATTCAACTATTTGAACAAGAATTATAATCAATGATTGAACATTACGGCATTAATATTTCGTACTTAACCTATTGACAGATTTGACAGAATCGTTAATTCTATATAGCGACACTATTGTAACTTAAGTTACATATAAAGAAGAGGCGCATTACTCAGGTAAATTATTTTAGGTTCTGGTACTTGTTATAAATAATTGAGGGGAGGTAATGCCGAGGTTTGGTTAAACTTCCAGAAATTAACCAGATCGACTACAAGGGCTGAATCCCTTGGGTTGTCACCTAAGCAGGTGGAGCGCTTCCCGGTCTGTACTTTTTCAACGAGAATGTAAATAGCACATACCCTCGCTCTATCTCTGTTAAAAATTAAATTTTTAATATGAGGAATCCATGGAAACATCATTTGTCATTGCCAAGTTTGGTGGTACTAGTGTTGCTGATTATTCAGCAATGGTAAATAGCGCTAACATTGTTATTGCTAACCCTAACGTCAAAGTTGTTGTGTTATCGGCATCAGCCGGAATTACAAATTTACTGGTCGCTTTAGCCGAAGGCCGTGATGCAGAAGTTAGAGCACAGCACATTGCGAAAATCCAATCTATCCAATATAACATCCTAGAAAATCTACCCGAAAACCAAACCTTAAGAGCTGAAATAGATCAAATCATCGCAAATATTGCCTCTTTATCAGAAGCAGCCAGCCTTGCAACATCAGCGGCTTTAACCGACGAACTAGTCAGTCATGGCGAAATTATGTCGTCAAAATTATTTGTCGAAATATTACGAGAAAAACAAAAAAATGCCATGTGGTTTGATGTCCGCAAAGTTATGCGCACTGATGATAATTTTGGTAAAGCTCAACCTAAAATTGACGAAATTAAACAACTTTGTTGCGCTCATCTTAAATCCTTAAATGGTAATGCGTTGGTTGTCACTCAAGGTTTTATTGGTAGTGAAACTAGCGGTAAAACAACAACATTAGGACGAGGGGGAAGTGATTATACAGCAGCGTTACTTGGTGAAGCATTAAATGCGAGTCAAATTGATATTTGGACAGATGTTGCCGGCATTTATACAACTGATCCACGGATTACGCCAACAGCTAAACGTATTGATGAAATATCATTCGCTGAAGCCGCTGAAATGGCAACCTTTGGTGCCAAAGTTTTGCACCCAGCAACGTTGGTACCAGCAGTTCGAAGTAATATTCCAGTATTTGTTGGTTCAAGTAAAGCGCCACAAGATGGGGGAACCATTGTTTATAATACTCACAGTATTCAATCAACCGTACCGACCTTTAGAGCATTAGCACTGCGTCGAAAACAAACCCTTGTTACATTAACAAGTTTAAATATGTTACATGCTCAAGGCTTTTTGGCTAATGTCTTTACTATATTGGCTAAACACAATATTTCGGTTGATTTAGTCACAACATCTGAAGTGAGTATTGCCTTAACAATTGATACTACCGGCACCAACACCAACGGTGGTAGTTTATTAACTAAAGAATTGTTTGATGAGCTCTCTGGTTTATGTCATGTAGAAGTTGAAGAAGATTTAGCGCTTATTGCCATTATCGGTAATCAATTAACATCAACCAAAGGGATAGCTAAAGAAGTCTTTGGGGCGTTAGATGACTATATTATTAGACTGTGTTGTTATGGTGCAAGTACACATAATTTATGCCTTTTAGCTAGAAGTCACGATGCTGAATCCATCATAAAAATTTTACATAAAACAATATTTGAATAAATACCACTAGCAAGAGAAGGTTAATAGCCTTCTCTGTTTCTATTAACCTGTTTCTCACTTACCCCATCAATAAATTAGCTCATAAAATTAACGGTATAAAAAGCCTAGTATCTAACTAAAAATAATTGTAAACTATATCATAAATGATTAGATGAATATCTTACTTCGATATCACGACTTATTTAATCATTTGTTACTAATATATCTACTTGCTATTTCTTTTATCTACATATTTTTATTCTTAATAAGAAGTTAAGTTCAATCAATTAAATTATAAACATTATTTATTAATTTTTTTATACGCTGATAGTCATCATACATTTAAACTTAATCAAACAAAGGAAATCATTATGGGTCTATTAAGTTGGATTATTTTAGGATTACTTGCTGGTTGGATTGCCAAGTTTTTTATGCCACTGGGTAAAGTGGGTGTCATTAAAACAATTATTCTGGGTATTGCAGGCGCGCTAGTTGGCGGGTACATCAGTACTTTCTTCGGCTTAGGAAGTGTCAATGGTTTTAACTTCTATAGTCTGTTAATTTCAGTATTAGGGGCAATATTACTTATTTATATTTATCGTTTACTTAAATAATATCCCTGTTTAGATCTAAATTGGCGGGTTAACCCCGCCGATGATTTGCTATTTTAAGTGCCATTCAACGCATTACTCAACAAATAAAGTGCTCATAAGTAATCAAAGCTACCTATAGTAATTCGGTTAGTCAGAACTATTTTGATTAGAAACATTGTAATAAATAATTTCGTGATAGTTAGATTTTTGTTATATTACCTGACAACATTCACTAAATTAAACGTAAAAATTATAATGTTAAAAATATTCAATACATTAACCCGTGAAAAAGAAATTTTTAAATCCATTCATGCCAATAAAGTTGGATTATATGTCTGCGGCGTAACCATTTATGATCTTTGCCATATTGGTCATGGTCGTACTTTTGTCGCGTTTGATGTGGTAACCCGTTATTTACGTTTTTTAGGTTATGATTTAACTTATGTTCGTAACATTACCGACGTTGATGATAAAATTATAAAACGAGCACTCGAAAATGGTGAAACCTGTGATCAGCTAACTGAACGAATGTTGAAAGAAATGTACGCCGATTTTGATGCACTTAATATTAAACGTCCTGATGTTGAACCTCGCGCTACTCATCATATGCCACAAATCATCGATTTAGTGCAAGAGCTGATTAAAAAAGATCATGCTTATATTGCTGATAATGGTGATGTTATGTTCTCGGTCGAAAGTGATGCTAATTATGGTATTTTATCACGTCAAAATCTTGAACAATTACAAGCTGGCGCTCGAGTAGATGTTGTTGATGTCAAACGAAACCCAATGGATTTTGTACTTTGGAAAATGTCCAAACCCAACGAGCCTAGTTGGGATTCACCTTGGGGTAAAGGCCGCCCAGGTTGGCACATTGAATGTTCAGCAATGAATAGTTATCAATTAGGTCATCATTTTGATATCCATGGTGGCGGTTCTGATTTAATGTTCCCACACCATGAAAATGAGATTGCGCAATCAACTTGCGCGCATAATGGTCAGTATGTTAATTACTGGATGCATTCAGGCATGGTGATGATCGACCAAGAAAAAATGTCAAAATCACTTAATAACTTCTTTACCATTCGCGATGTATTAAAGCATTATGATCCTGAAACTGTACGTTATTTTCTACTTTCTGGCCACTATCGTAGCCAGCTTAACTATAGCGAAGAAAATTTAAAACAAGCAAGAATGGCTTTAGAGCGATTATATACAGCTTTACGCGATACTGATAGCAATTATCCTTATACATTATCAACAGATAGCCAATATTATCGTCAATTTTGCGATGCCATGAATGATGATTTTAATACACCAGAAGCTTATTCAACTTTATTTGATTTAGCTCGCGAAATTAATAAAGCTAAGGCTGAAAATGATATGACATTAGCTAATCAATTAGCAGCTCAATTGCGTTATTTAGCCAAAGTTCTTGGTTTGTTAGAACAAGATCCAATAAAATTTTTACAAGGCGATAATCAAGACGCAGTAGATGTTGAATTAATTGAATCGTTAATTAAGCAACGTAATGAAGCTCGTGCCACTAAAAATTGGGCTCTAGCCGACGAAGCCCGAGATAAGCTAAATGCTATGAATATTGTGCTTGAAGATGGCGCCACAGGAACCACTTGGCGTAAAAAGAGTTAAATAATGTAGTTCATCTAAAGATACCCCATATCCTTGTATGAGGTATCTTTATACCTTATAACTTTTTATCAATGGAAGTTAAAATTCCCCTCAAAATATTTAACTCTGATTGCTCAATTCGCGCACGCGTAAATAATCGACGCAAACGCCCCATAATTTGCCCAGGATGATTTGCATTAATAAAACCTGTTTGTAATAAAGTTTGTTCTAAGTGCTGATAAAACCGTTCAATATCTTCATCCTTTGGAAATTGAATAGCTGAATCACATTGACTGGTTAAAACTGTTTGACGATTTAATAGTGACATTCGAATCTCATAACATAACACTTGCACTGACATTGCTAGATTTAATGAACTGTAATCGGGATTGGCAGGAATACCAACATGATAATGACATTTTTGCAGTTCGTCATTGGTCAATCCAACACGCTCACGGCCGAAAACTAACGCCACATCTGCATTCTCGGTTGCTTCTTGAATTATTTTATCGCCACACTCTTTAGGCGTTAAATTGGGCCACTGCAAGCTACGTGGGCGTGCACTCGTACCAATGACTAAACGGCAATCAGCTATCGCTTGCTCAAGTGATGTAAAAATTTGCGCGTTTTTTATAATATCGCTAGCACCAGCCGCTAACGAAATAGATTGCGAATCGGGTTTTATCACCGGATTGACTAAACAAAGATTCGATAGCCCCATGGTTTTCATTGCTCTAGCCGCTGATCCCATATTACCGGTATGAGAAGTTTCGACTAATACAATTTTTACTTTATCTAAAATGTTCACATCATCCTCGTAAAAAATAAAACTATTGTTAGATCATATTAACAATTAGTATATAGTAAAAATGTTACAAAATGCAGTTTGACTATGGTTTGATTTAATACAACTATAGGATTTTTCTGGACAATAATCACAAAGATTTGTTTGAGTACAAATAACCTATTGACGAAATACAAATAATTTGCCAATGTAGATAAATAAACACACATTAGTGTTTGCTCAATTTGTAAGTAAACAAAGTGGAGGTCAATTATGACTTTAAGTATTACCAGTAAGCAAATGGACATTACTCCAGCAATTCGTAGCTATCTCGAAGATAAGTTTTCGAAACTAGATAAATGGAGAGCACTGTTAATCAACCCTCATTTTATTTTATCTAAAGAACCCGATGGATTTATAATTGATGCAACTATTGCAACTAAAGGTTCCCCCTTAGTTGCTTCGGCAAAACATAGCGATATGTATGCAGCAATCAATGCTTTGATTGAAAAACTTGAAAAACAACTTAATAAAATTCAACACAAAAGTGAATCTAGACGTGCATTTGATAGTATAAAAAGCGCTGTTATTGAAGAAGAATAGTAATTAATTATTTATTGAAATAGAAGAAAAAGGCACTTTGATAGTGCCTTTATTTTTTTGCTTGTTATAATATCACTAACTTTTTTTATATAATGAATAGATATGACTGTAAATCCTTTGTTGCCTTTACGTGACCAAATTAACGAAATTGATCGAAACCTTCTTGAACTCATAGCTAAACGACGCGAACTTTCAACCAAAGTTATTCAGACTAAAATTGCAGCAAATATTCCTGTACGTGATTTAGAGCGTGAACGATCACTAGTAAAAGCGTTGATCAATCAAGGAAAAAACCATAGCCTTGATGACTTGCTGATCAGACGTTTATATCAAATCATTATTGAAGATTCAGTTTTACTGCAACAAAAAATCTTACAAGAGAATCTAAACCAAAATTGTGTTACTAGCGCAAAAGTGGCTTTTTTGGGGCCTAAAGGTTCCTATTCGCATTCCGCTGCTCGCCGTTATGCTAGTGCTAATTTAGAGCAGATGGTTGAATCAAGTTGCTCAACGTTTAAAGATGTCTTTGAACAAATTGAACATAATTTGGTGGATTATGGCATACTACCGATTGAAAACTCGAGTTCAGGATCAATAAATGAAGTTTATGATCTACTGCAAAAAACACATTTACATATTATTGCAGAACTGTCATTACCTATAGATCACTGCATCCTTGCTATACCAAATACTGAGCTTGATAAAATTGATACCATTTACAGCCATCCACAACCTTTTCAACAATGTAGTAATTTTCTAGAAAATTATCCGCATTGGAAAATTGTTTACTGTGATAGTACCTCATCAGCAATGGAAACCGTTGCTAAATTAAATAAGCCTAATGTTGCAGCAATAGGCAATAAAGATGGGGGAGAGTTATATGGACTTAAAATGCTTGAACATAATTTTGCCAACCAAAAGCAAAATATCACTCGCTTTATTGTACTTGCGCGAGAACCGATAGCCGTATCAGATCAAATTCCAGCTAAAACAACAATTTTAATGAAAACCGGTCAACAGGCAGGGGCGTTAGTTGATGCACTGTTAGTGCTACGTAATCATAATATTGTGATGACTAAACTTGAGTCACGACCTATTCATGGTACCCCATGGGAAGAGATGTTTTACATCGATTTACAAGGCAACATCCATTCAGATGAAATGCAAACAGCATTGAAAGAGTTGGCATCCATAACGCTCTATACTAAAGTATTAGGTTGCTACCCAAGTGACTCGCTTGCGGCGATAGTCTAACTAATGAAAATGATGCAACATTTTTCTCAAGCGGTCATTTGCTGGTATGAGCAGTTTGGTAGAAAGACGCTACCATGGCAAATAGAAAAAAGCCCTTATCATGTCTGGTTGTCGGAAGTTATGTTGCAACAAACCCAAGTTGCCACAGTTATTCCCTACTTTAAGCGATTTATTGCGCATTTTCCTAAGATCTCTGATCTTGCCAACGCGCCTATTGACGATGTTCTACACCTTTGGACTGGACTGGGTTATTATGCTCGTGCGCGTAATTTGCATAAAGCCGCACAAATTGTCAATGACAAATTTAAAGGTATATTTCCGACTCGTTTTGATGATGTTGTTGCATTACCAGGAGTCGGACGCTCTACTGCCGGTGCTATTTTATCACTATCACAAAATCAACATTTTGCTATTTTAGATGGTAATGTTAAACGAGTACTGACTCGTTATTTTGCCGTAGAAGGCTGGCCAGGCAACAAAACTATCGAAAATAAGCTATGGCAGTTGAGTGAACAAGTTACGCCAAAACACGATGTCGCAAAATTTAATCAAGCGATGATGGATATAGGCGCGACAGTTTGTACGCGTTCTAAACCTAAGTGTAACTTATGCCCACTCAATGTTGAGTGTATAGCTTACAAAACCGAAAGTTGGCAACAATTTCCAACTAAAAAACCTAAATCAACGCTTCCTGAAAAAACCGCTTATTTTTTGATACTAGAATATCAACACGCAATATGGTTAGAAAAAAGACCGCCATCAGGAATTTGGGGAGGCTTATATTGCTTACCCGAATTTGCAAATCAACAAGCATTAGAAGATTGGTTAATCCAAAGGGGAATTAAAACCACGCCGCCAGAACAATTAATTTCGTTTCGACACACTTTTAGCCATTTTCACTTAGATATTATACCGATCAAGTGTATTATCACTAATTATAAAAAGTGTTTAGATGAGACCAATGGTTATTGGTATAATTTGAAAACTGAGAATGCAAAAATTGGCTTGGCAACACCAATTTATAACTTACTAAAACAATTCGTTTAATATCAAGCCAAGTTTTTCTACCCATATTTTTTGTATATAATTGCCGATTATTTTTATTTAAAATAGCTAATGAACAATACACAAAATCAAGCTTTGTCGAAATGGTTAATCTTTTTAATGGCATTTGCAATAGGTATTACTATTGCCAGTAATTACTATGCACAACCTCTGTTACACTCTATTACCAATGATTTAAACATTGCAGTTGAACACTCTGGCGCGATCATTATGACTGCACAGTTTAGTTATGCTGTCGGCTTATTATTTATTACGCCGCTGGGTGATAAACTCGAACGTAAAAAATTGATACTGATTTTAATGATCTTATCAACATGTGGTCTTATTATTAGCGCTTTATCGATCAATTTATGGATGCTAATACTAGGAACGGCCTTGACCGGACTTTTTTCAACTGTCGCCCAGGTATTAATTCCATTCGCTGCGACCTTATCAAAACCTGAACATCGAGGAAAGGTAGTTGGTACATTAATGAGCGGTATGTTATTAGGTATATTATTAGGTCGAACCTTTGCAGGGGCTATTTCGTCAAATGCTGACTGGCATTATGTCTATTGGATTGCGGCAACTATTATGGTCACTGTCACTGCGTTACTTGGTTTTTGTTTACCTACCTATCGTAATACCATTAATATTAATTATTTTAAACTGTTATTATCAATCGCCACACTCTATAAGCAAGAACCAATATTGAGAATTCGTTCGCTACTGGCAATTATTTCTTTTGCCTTATTTTCACTATTATGGACGCCACTTGCGTTTTTATTGACTGACGCGCCCTACCATTATTCTGATTTTATTATTGGCCTGTTTGGTTTAGCGGGAGCGGCTGGTGCTCTTGGCTCACCGATTGTCGGAAAATTATCTGATATAGGTAAAGGCACACTAGCGACAACCATTGGTTTATGTTTATTACTACTATCTTGGCTACCACTTTCACTAGCACAGTATTCAATCATAGCGCTAATTTTAGGCGTAATATTGCTCGATTTTTCGGTACAAGTTACCCATGTTTCTAATATGAGTGCTATTTATCAAATTAGACCCGATGCCCGCAGTCGAATGAACACAGGTTATATGGTTTGCTATTTTATTGGAGGCATGCTGGGCTCGGTTACTTCAACCTACTTATTTAGCCACTATGGTTGGCTATCGATAGCCATTTCCGGAACGCTATTGGGGTTACTTGGTATCGTCAGTTGGTATATTTACAATACTAAAAAATAGTACAATCATTGAATTTAAATTGATATCACAAACAACTCAACCCTATTTTTTAATAAAAATATTTGAGCTTTAGTTAATATAGTTTAACACATTGTTTATAATCTTATTTTTTCTTCTGCTTAAACAAACCGAATTGTTGATTGTTTAAGATGATCGATTAAATAATCACAATTAACTTCTGATTTTATTATAGATTAGCTTAATTAAAATTCCTGGCACAAAAATTAATCCGAATTGAAAATAATAAAAATGGATAGCATCAAATAGACTAAAAACTAACACAATACCCCTTGTACATAACAAGAAGAAACGGAATAATCCTCTTCTTGCTTAGAATAAGATTATTTATAATACAATATGCTAAATAGCAGTTAATATTGATAAGTACATCGTTGTTCTATAAATTAAAGCAACCATTATGGTGGTAATCATCGCTAAAATGTTTTCAGTAATAGTTAATAATCATAAAGCTACCATCAATATTTTTAAATTAAAAACGGTTTAATGGTCCAATTACTCAATACTTAAGGAGTCATTTATGGCAAAAATTTCATATCTTAATACGCCATTTACTGTAAAAAAATTAACACTCAAAAATCGTATTGTGATGCCGCCAATGTGTCAATATCAAGCAACGGATGGCGTGCCTAATGATTGGCACTTTGTTCACTATGTGTCGCGTGCGGTTGGCGGTGTTGGATTAATTATTGTAGAAATGACTAATATCGCGCCAAATGGTCGAATCTCGCCAAATTGTCTGGGTTTATGGAATGATGAGCAAAAAGATCAATTCAAACGAATTGTTGATGCTGTACATGCACAAAATGGCAAAATCGCCATCCAAATTGCCCATGCCGGACGCAAAGCATTAGGTACATCTGATGTCGTGTCGTGCTCACCAATTAAATATGATGGCGCTAACGAAGCCATGGAAAAATGGCAATACCAAACGCCTCGGGAATTATCCAAAGATGAAATCATCGAGATCATTGAAAAATTCAAACAATCAACCCAAAGAGCAATTGCTGCTGGGTTTGATGCGATTGAAATACATGCGGCACATGGCTATTTGATCCATCAATTTTGCTCACCAAAAAGTAATCACCGAACTGATGAATACGGGCAAGATAAATTATTATTTGCTGAGCAAGTTATCGAAGCCGTCAAATCAGTCATGCCATCGGATATGCCTTTAATAGTGCGTTTTTCAGCCCAAGAATATGGAAAGGACGGCTATGATGTTGAGTACGGGCGTAAACTGGCCAAATGCTTTGCTGATGCTGGCGCTGACGTATTAGATGTCAGTGGAGGGGGGGACGGACAGTTAGATCCAGCACATACCCCTGAATTTCATGCTGGCTATCAAGTATATTTAGCGCAAAGCATTCGCAAAATAACAAATTTGCCGATTATCACCGTCGGTATGCTCGAAGATCCATATGTAGCTGATTATGTATTAAGCACTAAAGATGCTGATCTTATTGGCATTGGACGAGGGTTATTACGCGATCCATATTGGGCTTTACATATCCCATCCTCACCATTTATACCAAGCTCTTATGCTACAGCGTTTAAATAACTCAGTTTTATACTTCATTATCCATCAAGCCATGCTTAAGGGTAATGAAGTCATAAATTTAACTTAAATATGCATAGCATATTTAATTAACTGTTTTTTGATAGGAGAGCAATGATCGATAGTATTCATACCAACTGTTCTTATTAATTTTTTAACAAGACTATCACCGTTAAACATATCTTGTATGGTTCGCATAGCGGTTAACATCACTAAGGTATCTTTTCGACGCATAAATTGAAACAATTTTAAATTATCAACTAATCCAAAATCTTTTTGTTGATCAATTAATTTTTTAATTGTTGTAACCAATAATGCTGAATCTTGAAATCCAAGATTGACACCTTGCCCAGCTAAAGGGTGAATGGTATGAGCAGCATCACCAATTAACACTAAACGATGTTTAATAAATTGTCTTGCTAAACGCGCTTTCAACGGGAAAACCATTCTTGGATTGATTAACTGACATTGACCGACTTTATCACCCGTTAAATGAAATAATTCATTGCAGAAATCTGATTCTGACATTGAAGATAACATTGCCGCATTATCAGGCTTTGTTGACCAAACCAAACAACTTTTATTTTGTTGCCAAAGCGGCAAAAAAGCGACAATACCGTTCGGATAAAAAATCTGTCTTGCACAAGATTGATGTGGGTAACTGGTTTCAACTGTCGTTATTACAGCATGATGAATATAATTACGCTCAAAAACAGAAATGTTTTCTTGCTTTCGAATCCAAGAGTGAGCACCATCGGCACCAATAACTAATTTAGCATATAATACAGTTTCATTAGATAATGTTAGACAAGCGTAATCTTGGCTAAACTCACTATTAATTGCTTGATCAGGATAAATGGTGATGTTAGTACGTGATAATGCGTATTGATAAAGATAGTGAGATATTACATCATTTTCAATGATATAACCAAGATTAGCATAGCCATAATCTTTGGCATGAGCAGCTAAATGTGCTTGACCATTTTTTTCCCAAACACCTATTTCAGAAAAATCTTGTACTCGTTTACTTGCTAATAAATCATCCCATATCCCAATTTGCGCAAAATAACGCTGACTAGCATTATTTATTGCAGACGCTCGAATACCTATCTCATCATGAAATAATTGTTGATGCTGATGAATGTTAGCATCGACAAGCGCAATGTTTAAACCATGTTGACTAAGTGCGCAAGCAGTTGCTAAACCAACTAATCCACCACCAACAATAGCAATATCAAAATTTTTATTCATACCAACAAATATCGCTACTTATTATCAAGTTTGTTATCGTTTTTGACTTCAGTGTCATCATCATTCATCGCTTTTTTAAACCCTTTTAAAGCTGAACCTAAATCAGACCCTAAATTACGTAGTTTTTTTGTGCCAAATAATAAAATGACTACAGCAAGAAACACTAAAAGGTGTGGAATGCTAAATGACATATAAAAATCCTCTTTTAAAAAGTATTACTGCTATGCTTGATCCAAAACAACAACACAGCACTTAAAGTATTAGCTTAATTATACGCTTTTTATTAAGGGATTTCACAACAAGTTATTTTAGGATAAAAAAAAGACCTGTATATAAATATACAGGCCAACATGAAATATAAGGAATATAAGGAAAGAAAACAATGAAAAATCCTTACCCTGCTTATTATCCATTTTTTTTCGTTTTAGTCAACGTTTTTATTTGCTTTCGTATTTATTTAAAGAAAGGTAGCAAAATTAAAAATAAAATAAATAAAATCATAAAGATAAAATAAAAAACCCTTTAATTATTACATTTTCAATATTTTAATTTAAATCAAAATTGATCAAAAAAAACATATTAAATTATAAAAATATTTTATTTTTCGTATAAAATAACTTTTTTAAAACAGAAAAACACACGTCATCATTTTTTTAAAACTCTAATTTTAAAACGTAAGATCAAACAGAAAGCAGAATATAAAACGAATAATTTAACCGAAATTAAGAAAAAACATTTTTAAATACAAACTATTCTGATAATCATATATATAAAACTAAAAAAATATGTTTTATAATTAGTAAACGGATGAAAATAAAAAGTAGACAGAAATAAATATGATTAAAAATAAAAATGTTAAAACATTTAAAGATAGATTATACAGCTCTATGCAAGGTTTATCTGTTTCTGCCTTTGCTAAAAAATGTGATATGTCAGAAACTGTTATCAGAGACTACTTATCAGGTAAAACATATCCATCTCTTACCCGTTTAGAAGTCATTGCGGAAAAATGTAATGTATCTTTCAACTGGCTTGCTACCGGTTATAAATTAGAAGTTTTCGATCCTAAAGACGAAGATGATGGTATTTATAACGAAAATATTTATCGAATTCCTGTTTATAAAAAACAATTACCCACTAAAGAAGAAGCGCAAACTCAGCGTTATGTTCGTGAAACCCCACCTGTGATGAATTATCCTATCGTTGAAGGTTGGGCTGCTCATCGAGGCCTCGATATCCGAAAACTAATAATTTATTGGGCTAAAGGCGATCTAATGGCACCAGACATTGAAAATAATAATGGCGTGATTATCAACACACAAGAAAGTGAACTTATTGATGGTGCCATTTATTTAATCGAATATGAAAATTTTACCTTGCTTAGGAAAATAAGATTAACACTGGGCAGTTGGATCTTAATTTGTAACAATAACCAATATCCAACTATTGAGGTTCCTAAAGCTCATTTCGAAAAATACAATATTGTAGGTCGTGCAGTACAAATCATTAAAGATGTTTTTTAATACCATAAGTAGCAATCCAAATTAGTTCAGGCTATAATTTAAACACGAGGAAATCTACAACCTGTAATTTCCTCGTTATTTTACTAATAGGTATAATTTTCCTACATCAGGTAGAAAGCTAAATAATGTTCATCTAAAAATATCACACAACAATTTAGTGTTTAGATAATTTATATCTATAACTATTACCCGCATATTTCTTTTGATCATTGATAAAAAATCAATGGCTAACCTTACTAATTATTGGGTCAATTATGTATCGATTTTTTGAAAAATTGGTGTCAGCTTATCCTAAAGATGACGCACAACCTACCGCTAAAAACTTTTTTAAATTTATTTGGCAATCCACAAAAGGCATTCGCATCTTTATATTATCACTCATTATACTTAGTGGTTTAAGTGGCGCTTTTGAAGCTTTCTTATTTGCGGCTTTAGGTAAAGTAGTTGATTGGCTGGCTGTCATTGAGCCAAGTAAATTTTGGCAACAAGAAAAAAGTACATTAATTTTATTTACCTTAATCATTTTAGCAAGTACGTTGATTATTGGCTTACAAACCATTATTAAGCATCAGTCACTTGCTGGTAATTTTCCGATGAGAATACGTTGGAATTTACATCGTTTAGTCCTAAATCAAAGTATGCGATTTTTTCAAGACGAATTTGCAGGCAGAATATCAGCAAAAGTCATGCAAACAGCCCTTGCCGTTCGAGATACCTGTTTTTTGGTAGCAGATATTTTAGTTTATGTGCTTATCTCGTTTATCACCATGGCAGCAATTATTGGACAACTCGATCCTTGGTTCTTATTACCCTTTTTTGGCTGGTGTGTCCTTTTTGGCATTGCTATGTACTATTTCATTCCACGCTTAAGTAAAGTGGCGAGTATGCAGGCAGACGCCAGATCAACCATGACAGGACGCGTGACAGATGCCTATACCAATATTATGACAGTAAAACTTTTTTCACATGCTGGCAATGAAGCTAAATATGCCCAAGAGTCCATGGATGAATTTTTAATTACAGTCAATAAACAAATGCGCCTAGTGAGCAGTTTTGAAATTGTAAACCATTTGCTTTCTATTTCACTGATTTTAAGTACGACAGCGATTTCACTCTGGCTATGGAGCCAACAATTAGTCGGAGTGGGTGCGATTGCCACAACAACCGCAGTTGCACTACGATTAAATGGTTTTTCACATTGGATCATGTGGGAAATAGCGTCCTTATTTGAAAACATTGGTGTTGTTAAAGATGGAATAAAAACATTTTCAGCCACTCAAGCTGTCACAGATAAACCCGATGCAACTGAGCTTAAAGTCAATCAAGGTAAAATTGAATTTAAGCATATAGATTTTAATTATGATAAAAAACGGTTAAATGCGGTAATCGAGAATTTAGATCTTACCATCAATCCTGGTGAAAAAATTGGATTAGTCGGTCGTTCTGGTGCTGGTAAATCGACACTAATTAACTTGCTGTTACGTTTTTACGATTTACAGAGTGGTAAAATCATTATTGATGGTCAAGATATTACCAATGTTACCCAAGAAAGTTTACGTGCCAAAATTGGTATGGTCACCCAAGATACCTCGCTACTGCATCGTTCAGTAAAAGAAAATTTACTTTATGGTAATAATCAAGCCAGTGAGCAAGAGATGATCATAGCGGCTAAAAAAGCCCATGCTGATGACTTTATTCAAACATTAGTCGATGCTAAAGGTAGAACAGGTTATAACGCCTATGTAGGCGAACGAGGTATAAAATTATCGGGAGGGCAAAGACAACGAATCGCAATTGCTAGAGTCATTTTAAAAAATGCCCCTATTTTACTTTTGGATGAGGCAACAAGTGCACTTGATTCTGAAATAGAGCAAGCCATTCAAGAAAGTTTATATACCTTAATGGAAGGAAAAACCGTTATTGCGATAGCCCATCGTTTATCGACCATTGCAGCAATGGATAGATTAGTCGTGCTCGATCAAGGTAAAATCATTGAGCAAGGTACACACCAACAGCTATTAAATAAAAATGGCTTATATGCACAACTTTGGAAACATCAAAGTGGCGGCTTTTTGGGCGATAACCTTTAGCGAATTATCGATTAAAAAAGGAAGAATATACACGCAAGTATAATCTTCCTGTAATTCACATTAGTTAACAAAATTCTTATAAAATTCAGATTCAAATTTCATAATTGCACTTTTAGGCTCATTTTGGCTTTCAGCTTGATAGCCTGACAGTAACTGAACAAAAGCAATATAATGACCATCAGATTTTTGAATAAATCCAGCTAAATTATAACTACCTTGTATATAACCTGTTTTCGCAATAATAGCCTCTTTAAACGGTGGTTGGCTAAAACTTTTACGATATTGCAAAGTGCCATCTATTCCAGCTATGGGCAGTTTTTCAATAATTCCTAAGCGTGCATTATTAGCTGCAATGTATTGTAATACTTCCATTAATTTATCGGCACTAACTAAATTTAATCTCGACAATCCTGAACCATCCGCAATGACAAGATTCTCTAAATTAATTCCTGCTTTTTTGCGTAAAATTTGTTTTACCGCATCACTTCCATTACGCCAGGTACCTGAGATATTAAAATAGTGAGCACCCAGTGTTCTAAATATAGCATCAGCATACAAGTTATTAGACTTTTTCAACATCACAGTTAATAAATCAGACAAAGGAGCAGACTGACTTGCGGTTAACAAAGTAAGTTGTGAGTTAGTTTTTTTGTTTTTTTCTATTATGCCACCGGTATAACTTATTTTTTGTGCTTTTAGTTCATTCTTTAAAATCGTTGAAAAATATTCAATACTATCAACAACAGCAAACTTTAATGGCATTTTATCGGCACTAGCTGAGATACACCCAGACAAATAATATCGATTTTTATCTGAATAACTCACATCAAGTTCGCAATATTTATCATTTAAATCTTTACTGTTTGCAGCAACAGTTCGAACATCACTGGTAATTATCACAGGATTGCTAGCGGCAACAGATGCAGATGCAATAGCACCAACTTTATTCGGTGTAATTGTTGCGTAAAAACAGTTATCATCAATTGTTGCGGCTGATGAAGGTGCGCTATAGCAAGCCGTTAAGTTATTCCATGACCAGCCTGGTGCTTTATCATGACTGGTAAAAATCGAGGTATCTAAAATTATATTACCTGCAATCTTTTCAATCCCTTTTTGGCGTAAAGCAATAAGCATACTGCGTAATTTTTCACGCGAAAACGTTGGATCACCACTTAATTGGATAATTAAATCACCATTTAATTGTTTATTACTTATTGTGCCATTAGTTTGCATTCGTGTAATAAACCGAAAATCGCTGCCTAACTCAAGTTCGGCTGCTAAAGCAGTAATCACTTTTTGTGTACTGGCCGGTTGCTTGAATTGATCACTTTTATATTTAGCTAAAAGTTTAGGATTATTTTCAACCGTCTGTACTAAAATTGATATATCACTGCCTTTGGGTAGAGTAGAAATATAAGGTTCAACAGATTGTGCTTGGAGTAGACTGGAAAAAATTGCGATAATAAATAAGATAAATAGCCGAAAATTTAGCATGGAAGTTTGCTCGAAAGTTTAATAAACAAAGACAGTTTAAACAATTTGATAAATATATCTTTTTTTGGTTTTGCTATCAATATATACTCAATCATTTTTATGAAGATGTTTGATATAACTTAGAACAATACTTACATTACGTCATAAATCAATCTGAAAATTAGGTAATGTCACTATGATTCACAACTCATTAGGTTTCCCTATAGAAACCATTTTAGTTTTTATTATACTAGCAATTGTAGCAATAAGTATTGATTTATATGCTCATCATAATGATAAGCCTATTACTTTAACTAATGCTATAACCTGGTCTATTTTTTGGATTGTTATTGCATTATGTTTTGCGCTATTTTTATATATTCATCACGGCGCTGAAATAGCAAGCTTATTTTTAACAGGTTATGTGCTTGAAAAGGCGCTTTCAATCGATAATTTATTTGTCATTATGGCACTGTTTTCGTGGTTCAGCATTCCTGAAAATTATCGTCATCGATTACTTTACTTAGGCGTGATAGGCGCGATTATTTTCCGGGCTATTTTTGTCATCATTGGTACCGAATTATTAGCCCTAGGTCCTTGGATGGAATTGGTTTTCTCAGTCGCCGTTGCCTACAGTGGCGTAATGATGTTAAAAAACCAAAATCATGACCAAGCTATCAAAGATTACTCACACCATATTGCTTACCGAATTGCTAACCGTCTGTTTCCAACCTATCCCAAACTGGTTGGTCATCACTTTTTTTTGTCACGAAAACAAGTGCAAAATGAATTGACTAAACCAGAAAATAAAAATTTAAGCAATATCAATACTCACAAAGCGTTATATGCAACACCGCTTTTTTTATGTATTGTCGTTATTGAGCTGAGTGATGTCATGTTTGCTTTTGATTCCGTGCCAGCAGTTATCGCGGTGAGCCAAGAACCTTTAATTGTCTATAGTGCAATGATATTTGCTATTTTAGGTTTAAGAACACTGTACTTTGTATTAGAAGCGATGCAACAATATCTCGTGCATTTAGGTAAAGCTGTTATTTGCTTATTATTTTTTATCGCTATCAAATTGGCTCTGAATGCTAGCAACCATTTGTTCGGATACGGAATCGACATAACCCCAACAATGAGTTTATATATTGTGTTAGGTCTATTAGCTTTAGGGATTATTGCCAGTTTTATCTGGCCTAAAAAGAATAAACCCGCAAACAATTCATAATATTAGGCAGGTAAAAAAACCTGCCTAACTATTAGATTTTACTGTCTTTTTAAACCACGAACACAATAACTTACCGCTAAAATAACAAACCAAATTGGTGTTGCTATAAGCGCTTGGCGGGTATCTGTCTCAAACGTCAATAATACAATTACGAAAGCAAAAAATGCCAAGCATACATAACACATTAAAACGCCACCAGGCATTTTAAATTTAGATTGCTGATGTAAATCCGCTTTTTTTCGATAATAAGCGATATAAGAAACCAGAATCATCGACCAAATAAACATAAATAAAATAGCGGAAATGGTAGTAACAATGGTAAAAGCTGCCATTACGTCCGGTACTAAATAAATTAAAACTACACCACCAAATAAACAGGTACATGAAAACAGTAAACCATTGGCAGGGACAGATCTGCGCGATAATTTCCCAAAAGGTTCTGGAGCATCTTGTTTTTTGGCTAACCCAAATAACATTCGGCTGGTAGAGTAAATTCCACTATTGGCAGAAGATGCAGCTGAAGTTAAAACTACAAAATTAATAACACTGGCGGCGGCGGGTAAACCAATTAAGGTAAATAACTCAACAAACGGGCTTTTATTTGGCGAAATCAAAATCCAAGGTGTGACACTCATAATAATAATTAACGCAAAAACGTAAAAGAAAATAATACGAGCGGGTACCGAATTAATTGCTCGAGGTAGATTTTTATTTGGATCAACAGTTTCAGCGGCTGTAGTACCCACCAATTCAATACCCACAAAAGCAAAGATTGCAATTTGAAAACCAGCAAAAAAGCCCATTGAACCATGAGGGAAAAACCCACCATAACTCCATAAATTGGCAAAAGAAGCGGTAGTATTGGTCTGCTCTGAGTGAAAAGCAGTCAAAATCAAAACAAGTCCAACAACAATCAATGCTAAAATTGCAACAATTTTAATCATTGAAAACCAGAATTCGGTTTCACCAAACATTTTCACTGTTAATAAATTCAACGTCAATAACACAATTACCGTCAAGAGCATTGGGATCCATGCATGTAATTGAGGGAACCAATGCTGCGCATAACCAGCAATAGCAACAACATCAGCTATTCCAGTGATTACCCAGCAAAACCAATAAGTCCATCCTGTAAAAAACCCAGCCCAAGGGCCTAACAGATCATTGGCAAAATCACTAAAGGATTTATATTTTAAGTTAGACAAAAGGATTTCACCCATGGCTCGCATAACAAAAAATAAGATAAAGCCAATTATCATATACACAAAAATAATCGATGGTCCTGCAAGACTGATCGTTTTACCTGACCCCATAAATAAGCCGGTACCAATAGCACCACTGATTGCGATTAGTTGAATATGTCGATTGGAAAGATTTCGTTTAAGATCACTGTTTGGAGATGTATCGCTCATCGCATTGATTACCTTTAAGTTTCAAAATTTCACACTACTATCCGTAGTGTAGGACTATAAAGTTTATGCCGTCAAACCGCAAGCTTAATTGTTATGAAAACTTTTTATGGCAACATCACATTTAGTGGTAGTTTCTTATAATAGAATTGTGTAGCATAACCACCTATAATTTTATAACGTATTATAATGATTAACTAAGATGAAAGAATATAACCGCCATTATCGAATATATATTGTGTGCATTTTATTTGTACTAACCGTTTTAACTGGATGTCAAAGTAATGCAAAACGTCAATTTAAACAAGGACAACTGTACAAAGATGGTAAACTTAGTTCGCCACTCAATGTTAGTCATCCTGATCTGGGGATTCCAGTCAATATTACCGATTATGTGCTTCAAGTTAACAAAATTAAATCTACATCCCCATCTTTATATCGAAAAAATGAACATATTTATAAAGCAATAGATAACTGGATTAACCGGTCGTTAGGGGCAGATGAATTTAACAAAGTGGGGCTAAATAGTTATGAAATGGCAGGCCAAGATGGTTATGGTAATGTCCATTTAACGGGGTACTACACCCCTGTCATCAAAGCAAGACACCAACCAAATGCAGAGTTCAAATACCCTATTTATAAAATGCCTGCAAAAACTAGTGGGCGATTACCGAATCGCGAACAAATTTATAATGGAGCCCTAGCCGGAAAGGGTCTTGAAATTGCTTACAGTAATTCCTTGATGGATAATTTTATTATGGAAGTACAAGGAAGTGCTTATATTGATTTTGAAGATGGAACCCCTTTAGTTTTCTTCTGTTATGGTGGTAAAAATGGTCATGGTTACTCAAGCATAGGTCGCTTATTAGTCGAACAAGGTGAAATCGATAAAGACAAAATGTCAATTCAAGCCATTAAAGATTGGGCTAAAAACAAAAGTGAAAAACAAGTCAAAGCATTATTAATTCAAAACCGTTCATTTGTTTTTTTTAAACCTCAACCTAATGCTGAGGTAAAAGGTGCAGCAGCGGTACCACTGGTTGCCAATGCATCGGTGGCATCAGATAAATCACTTATTCCAATTGGTTCAGTTGTGTTAGTGGATGTACCCTTACTTGATGACGATGGTCAATATCGAGGTCGTCGGGAAACGCGGTTGATGGTAGCGTTAGATGTTGGTGGCGCAATTAAAGGGCAACATTTTGATCTTTATTTAGGAATCGGTGATAAACCAGGAAAATTAGCCGGATACTATAATCATTATGGTCGTGCATGGGTTATCAAACCCTAAATTATCAACATCGACGGCATCGTTAGAACCTGTTAGAATAAGCAAATAACAGTATATTTAAGGATAACTCATGAGATTATGCGATCGAGATATCGAAGCGTATTTACAAAGTGGTAAACTAAAAATTACACCGCAACCAACAACTCATTGTATCAATGGCGCAACCGTCGATGTTAGATTGGGTAATAAATTTCGTACCTTTCGGGAACATACTACACCTTATATAGACTTGAGTGGTCCTAAAGAACAAGTATCAGCGGTTCTTGAACGTGTGATGAGTGAAGAAATGGTCCTTGCAGAAGGCGATGCTTTTTATCTTCATCCCGGTGAGTTAGCTTTAGCCGTCACGTTAGAATCTGTTACTATTCCTGACGACTTAGTTGGCTGGCTAGATGGTCGCTCATCACTGGCCAGATTAGGATTGATGGTACATGTGACCGCTCACCGTATCGATCCTGGTTGGCAAGGACAAATTGTATTAGAATTTTACAATTCGGGAAAAATCCCATTAGCGCTCAGACCAGGAATGACCATTGGCGCATTAAGTTTTGAAACATTAACTGGGAAAGCAGCAAGACCTTACAACAGCAGAAAAGATGCAAAATATAAAGATCAACAAGGTGCAGTTGCCAGTCGTATTGATAAAGACTAGCACGCTTAGTAGCTTATATTCTAAAGGAACATTAATATGATCAAAAAAATATTGGTTACGCTTTTAATTTTAATCCTCATTATTTCAATCGGTATTGTCTCATTAATCGTTTTTGTTGACCCCAATAATTTTCGAGGATTTATAACTGATACCGTCAAAGATAAAACAGGCTATGAATTAACTATCGAGGGAAATTTACGTTGGCACATTTGGCCACAAGTCAGTATCTTGACTGATTCGGTTAAGCTTTCTGATCAGGATGCAAAAAAACCTATCCTAACAGCAGATAATATGCGTTTAGATGTGGAATTATTCCCACTGTTTTCTAAAAAATTGACTGTCAAAAATGTATTTATAAAATCGGCTATTATTAATATTACCGATGAAAGTGAAGGATTGGTTTTTGAGAACAAAGAAGCTAACAAGCCAAACACTTCTAACGGTGAAATATCACAAACTAAACAAGCTGCAAAACCATCGAGCTGGGCGTTTACATTAAACAAACTTGAAGTCACTGATAGTACTGTTGTCATTCAACACAAAGATGATTTGATTAACTTTCGCAATATTAACTTAGCGATCGAGCAAAAATCAGATAAAAAAATGACAATTGATGTAAAAGGCAATGT
The DNA here is from genome assembly GCF_026536125.1 of Gilliamella sp. B3783. Lineage (NCBI taxonomy): Bacteria > Pseudomonadati > Pseudomonadota > Gammaproteobacteria > Orbales > Orbaceae > Gilliamella > Gilliamella sp. B3783. Next base: position 38,516 of record NZ_JAFNOU010000002.1, on the reverse strand, counting down.
TGATCGTAATCAACAAGATCTTTATTATGCTGCTAATGCTGATGTAGATTTAACCCAATATCCTAATAGCGCAATTATTGATTTGAAGAAATTTGAATATTCTTATAAAGGCATTACCTCATCGTTTAAAGCTCTAAAAGGCAATATCAATGGATTATTTAATTATCAACAAACGAATCCAATGCAATTAAGTAGTAAAAATTTATCTTTTTCAATCAATGAAAACAATTTTAATGGTGCATTTACTGCTAATTTAGACAACAAACCTGATATTGATCTGCAACTTAGCTCGGATAAATTGAACCTATCGACATTTTTAACCAATGATAAAAAAGTAAACGACAATATCACTATACAACAAACACCTCCTGTGGTATCAAACGTTGAAAAAATTGAGAACGAACTCAATTTTCTTAATAGCTTCAATGCTAAACTTAAACTCAATTTAAAACAATTAGATGCTAATAACATTATATTGAATAATATCAATGTAAATATGGTCAATAATGATGGTGTAGCCACCTTTCATGATATCAATTTTGACTTTGCTAAAGGCCATGTAATGGCAACAGGTATCGCAAATGGTAAGCAAAAAAATACGCTGATTAAATTGAGTCCTAAAATTAGTAATGTTGATCTTAATACGTTCTTTACCCAAATAGAAACACCTAATGATTTGCAAGGATCATTTAATGCAAATGGTGATTTAGAAGCGAATACATTAATAGGTAATCGACTCTTAGAAAGTATAAAGGGTAACGTAGCAATCAATGTGACCAATGCCAGATTAAATAATATTAATATCAATAATATTATTCAAACTGCAGCAGCAAAATATACCAAAGATATATCTAATCCAGAAAATCAAAAAAACTATACTGAATTTTCTAATATCACAGCTAATGGATATTTAAGCAATGGTAATTTAGAGCTAACAACGTTAGGAGCCAATTCTCAAACACTCGATGTCACCTCTGGCTCAGGCAGAGTTGGTATGACTCAAAAAGATTTAGATGTGAATTTAAACATTAAACTTTTAGGTGGCTGGAATGGTAAAAACGATACCATTGCAAAACTACAAAAGCTAACTATACCGTTACATATTTATGGGCAATTTGCTAATCTTCATTACCAAATTGATTTAGAACAAGTCATTAAGGATTTATTTAGTGATAAGTTGCAAGACAAGTTAGATAAATTACGCAATAAACTTGAAGGACGTAATTCAAAAGATGACTCTAAATCAAATTCTAAACAAAAAGCAGTAGATCTTTTAGAAGGTTTACTAACTAAATAAAAATAAGACAAATGAATAATAAAAAAGGTGAGTAATATACTCACCTTTTTTGTTTACCAGTTAAAAATAAAACTACAAAATAAACTTGCTTAGATCTTCATCTGCAACGAGTTTATCTAAATGCTCACCAACATACTTAGCATCAATTGTAACTGTTTGCCCATTAAGTTCACTCGCTTCAAACGAAACTTCTTCCATTAAACGTTCAAGCACGGTATGTAATCGACGAGCACCAATATTTTCATTTTGCTCATTTACTTGCCAAGCAGACTCCGCTATTTTACGTATCCCATCTGTGGTAAAATCAATATTCACACCTTCTGTTGCCATGAGTGCTTTATATTGTACAGTGAGTGATGCATTTGGCTCAGTTAAAATACGCTCAAAATCTTCACTGGTTAATGCCTGTAATTCAACTCGAATTGGTAAACGCCCTTGAAGTTCCGGTATTAAATCTGATGGGCTTGCTGTTTGGAATGCACCAGAAGCGATAAATAAAATATGATCAGTTTTTACTGAACCATGCTTAGTTGATACCGTGCATCCTTCAACTAAAGGTAATAAATCACGTTGCACCCCTTCACGAGACACATCAGGACCAGAAGAATTACCACGCTTACAAACTTTATCAATTTCGTCAATAAACACAATACCATTTTGTTCAACAGCTTCAATGGCTTGATGTTTAAGTTCTTCAGGATTTACAAGTTTAGCAGCTTCTTCTTCAATTAACTGTTTAAATGCATCTTTAATTTTCATTTTACGTGGTTTTGTTTTTTGACCACCTAAATTTTGAAACATCGATTGTAATTGATTCGTCATTTCTTCCATACCCGGAGGTGCCATGATTTCGACACCAATATTAACGCCGGCTACTTCAATTTCAATCTCTTTATCATCAAGTGCACCTTCACGGAGTTTTTTTCGAAAAGCTTGTCTAGCTGTTGAATCGTTATTATTTTCAACCTGTCCCCATCCATCTTTCGCTGGTGGAACCAGTACATCTAAAATACGTTCTTCAGCTAACTCTTGTGCACGATTGCGATTTTTTTCTATTGCTTCTTGACGAATCATTTTGACAGCGGAATCGGTTAAATCTCGAATAATAGAGTCAACCTCTTTACCAACATAACCGACTTCTGTAAATTTTGTTGCTTCGACTTTGATAAATGGAGCACGTGCTAATTTCGCTAATCTTCTGGCGATTTCGGTTTTACCTACCCCTGTTGGTCCAATCATTAATATATTTTTGGGTGTTACTTCATGGCGTAACGCTTCATCAAGCTGCATACGACGCCAACGATTACGCAATGCAATAGCAACAGAACGTTTTGCTTTATCTTGACCAATGATATGTTGGTTTAATTCGCTTACTATTTCGCGAGGAGTCATTTCAGACATAATAATTTTCTCTTAAATCGGTTTAATTAATAATTGAGTTCTTCAATTGTTTGGAAGTTATTGGTATATACACAAATATCTCCCGCTATTGATAATGACTTTTGCACAATATCATGTGCAGATAATGAAGTATTATCCAGTAGCGCACGTGCTGCCGCTTGTGCATATGGTCCTCCCGAACCAATAGCAATCAAATCGTCTTCTGGTTGAATAACATCACCTGTACCAGTAATAATTAATGAGGCACTTTCATCGGCAACAGCAAGCAATGCTTCTAATTTACGTAACATCCTATCGGTACGCCAATCTTTCGCTAACTCAACTGCAGACTTGGTTAAATGACCTTGATGCATTTCAAGTTTTCGTTCGAATAATTCAAAAAGCGTAAAGGCATCAGCTGTGCCGCCTGCAAATCCTGCAATTACTTTGTTATTATATAATCGACGAACTTTACGGGCATTGCCTTTCATAATTATACGTTCACCAAGTGTCACTTGCCCATCACCACCAATAACCACTTGCCCTTCACGGCGAACACTGACTATTGTTGTCATATTCTGCTCCTTCTCTTACTTACAATAACTAAATTTGGAATGAATAGAAAATATATTGGGACGTTTAAATCATTTTCAACATCTTTGACTGAAAGATGTTGAAAATTTATTTTATGAAGATCAAAATTTGAACATTAAGCTATTTTGGTTGGAATTCAAGAGTCATATTTTTTACTTCATTATACAGATTATTGGCAGGTCTTGGTATCACCGCAAGTTTGGTAGCGGCAAGCGCTTCTCGGCATAAAGCATCATCCCCACCTTTTGAAATGACATTAAGTAATAATCCATCGGGCGCAATTTGAATCTGCAAAACACAGTGTTGCCCACTATAAACATTAGGAGGATTAATAAATTTATTACTTATTGCATTTTGTACTAATGACTTATATTTGTCTAATTCACCATCCGACACACCTTTACGGCTAGCCGTTGCTCCTTGAGCATTTGAAGTACTTGGCGCACCTGATGAGGTTAATCCACCTAACAGATCATTTAATGCTTTATCATTTTTAGCTTGTTTAGCTTTCTCTGCCGCAGCTTTTTGGGCGGCGGCTTTCTCGGCTGCGGCTTTCTCTGCCGCAGCCTTTTCAGCGGCGGCCTTTTCAGCGGCAGCTTTTTCTGCGGCGGCCTTTTGAGCGGCAGCTTTCTCGGCTGCAGCCTTTTCAGCGGCGGCTTTCTCGGCTGCGGCCTTCTCAGCAGCAGCTTTTTCTGCTGCAGCCTTTTCAGCGGCAGCTTTTTCTGCGGCGGCCTTTTGAGCAGCAGCTTTCTCGGCAGCGGCCTTCTCAGCAGCAGCTTTTTCTGCGGCGGCCTTCTCTGCAGCGGCTTTTTCTGCTGCAGCCTTTTCAGCGGCAGCTTTTTCTGCTGCGGCCTTATCAGCAGCGGCTTTTTCTGCTGCAGCCTTTTCAGCGGCAGCTTTCTCGGCTGCGGCCTTATCAGCAGCGGCTTTTTCTGCTGCAGCCTTTTCAGCGGCAGCTTTCTCGGCTGCGGCCTTTTCAGCAGCGGCTTTTTCTGCCTCTTGCTGTTTTTGTTGTTCAGCAATTTTTAAACGCTCTTTTTCAAGATCTTTTAACCGTTGCTGTTCAGCTAATTGCTTCTCTTGTAACTCTTTAGCCTGGTTTTCTAATTGTTGTTGTTTTTGTTTATCCGCCTTTTGTTGACTGGTTTGAGCTTGTAATTGCCTTTGATATTGTTCAGTCATAACCGAGGGATCAACCATAATCGCATCGATAGATTGACCATTAATACTACCATAGTTAGCATTATCATCTTGTATAGCTCTATAGCCAAGAATGATAATTAATATTAAATGCAATAAAATAGATATTACAATTGGTACGCTTAATTTAGAATTTGGCTTATAAGACATTGCTGACATTTTTAACGTATTATTATGTTTAATTAAATTGGTTGAGTCATCAATCCAACAGATTTAACGCCTGCAGATTGTAATAAATTCAACGCCTTTATAATTTCTTCGTAAGGAACATTTTTAGCACCACCAACTAAAAAAACAGCTTTTTCGTTAAGTGAAATTTGATGCTTAACCTCGGCAACAATTTGCTCTTGCGGTAAATTTGATTGACGATCTTGATCAATGATCAATGCGTAAACGCCAACATCAGATACTTCAATAATGATTGGTTTATTATCTGAAGGTGAAACTGTTTTTGATTCCGACGCTTCAGGTAAATCAACTTCAACACTTTGACTGATAATGGGTGCAGTTGCCATAAAAATCAATACCAATACCAATAGTACATCCAATAATGGAACTATATTGATTTCAGATTTTGTGGAATAACGTGAACGTCTGCTCATAATTAATTACTTCCTAACCGCAACAGCTTGACGTTGTAAAATAGCTGAAAATTCATCAATAAAGTTTAAATAGCTTTGCTCTATTCTACTGACGCTTAATGATAAACGATTATATGCCAACACTGCTGGAATAGCAGCAAATAGCCCTATAGCGGTTGCAATCAATGCTTCTGCAATACCAGGTGCAACCATTTGAAGTGTTGCTTGTTTAACTGCACCTAATGAAATAAATGCGTGCATTATCCCCCAAACAGTACCAAATAAACCAATATATGGACTGATAGAACCAACTGTTCCTAAAAAAGGAATATGTAATTCTAAATTATCAAGTTCACGATTCATGGCTAATCGCATCGAGCGAGATGCGCCATCTAATGCCGCTTCTGACATATTTGGATTAATTTGATATAGTCGAGAAAACTCTTTAAAACCCGAATAAAAAATATGTTCTGTACCACTGATATCTTCTTTATTGAATTTTGCTTTATCAAATAAAACATTTAATTCATCAGATGCCCAAAAACTATTTTCAAATTGATCAACTTGTTTTTTAGCTTTTCCTAAAATTTTACTACGTTGAAAAATAATAGCCCAAGACATAACAGAAAAGCTCAGTAACAATATCATCACACATTGTACTAATAAACCTGCTTGTAAAAACAAATCAATAATATTAAGATTTTCCACTTATATAAACTCCGAAACTAATAACTTAGGAAGCCCACATGGCTTCATTTTAGTCATATCTACACACGCAATAATCACATCAGCAGAACTGATAGCTTGCTTGTTTTGATTAAAAATAGTCTGTTTAAAGATAATAGACGCCTTGCGAACTTGCTCAATGCTACTGCTAATTGTCAGCATATCATCTAAACGAGCTGGAAAGAGGTAGCTAATATCCATCTTTTTTACAACAAAAGCAATACCTTCTTGTAATAACTTTTGTTGACTAATATCGAGTTGTCTTAGCATTTCGGTTCTAGCTCGTTCGAAAAAAGCAAGATACCGAGCATGATAGACAACTCCACCTGCATCGGTATCTTCATAATAAACCCTTGCATTCCAATTAAATTGTTTCATATTCAAATATCACGTAAAAAAAAATTTGTTGTTATTATATCTAAATATAAAATTCGCCGCACTATGATATAAAATTACTTAAATGAAAACAATTATCATTTGTGACTAATTCGATTATAGTGACTATGTTTAATTAAAAAAGGTGACGATAAGCCACCTTTTTAATTAACGCTATACTAATAAATTAGTGATTATTTGACTCTTTATCACTACTAATATGTTCTACCCATAATCCAGTAACAGCAGATAACATACAAGCTGCAATAATGCCTACAAACCATAATACATAATACATATCTGTTCCTTAATAAAGAGAATGTTTATTATTTTCAATATGATTTTTATCAAGTCGTCCAAACATTTTAATATATGACCAGATAGTATATAAAAGCACTATTGGTAAGAAGATTAATACCACTACAAACATAATATTAAGTGTTAATTGACTTGATGTTGCATCCCATATAGTTAGACTTGCATTTGGCATAATGCTTGATGGCATAATAAATGGGAATGTTGCGATAGCATAAGTAAATAATACACAAGCAATTGTTAATGACGATAAAATAAAAACTAATGCGTTTTTATTTAAACCAGAACAAAGAATAGTTAACAATGGCAAAACGACACCTAAAACAGGCACTAACCATAAAATTGGATAATTCATATAATTTGTTAACCATGATGTATCGGTCGATACAGTCTTCGCTAATGGATTAGAGGCAGCATTGTGATCAATAACACTTGTCACTTCATATCCATGAATACCAAAAGCTACCCAAACTCCAGCTAAAACAAAAGCAATGACTAAAATCAAACTTGCCACTTGAGTTGCTTTCCTTGCGCGCAAATAAAGCTCACCAGAGGTTTTCATTTGCAACCATGCTCCACCATGAGCAACTATTAACATTAAACTAACGACACCTGTTAATAGAGCAAATGGGTTAAGCAAACCGAAAAAGTTACCATCATAAAATACACGATAAGTATTGTCGTATCTAAACGGAACACCTTCTAGTAAGTTTCCAAATGCAACGCCAAATACCAATGCAGGAACAAAACTCCCAACAAAGATACCGCCATCCCATAAGTTACGCCATTTTGAATTTTCTAATTTACTACGATAATCAAAACCAATTGGTCTAAAAAATAGCGCACATAACACTAATATCATCGCAATATAAAAACCTGAAAATGAAGCAGCATAAGCCATTGGCCAAGCTGCAAATATACCTGCTCCACCAGTAATTAACCATACTTGGTTACCATCCCAATGAGGGGCAATGGCATTTATCATAATACGACGTTCTGTATCAGTTTTTCCGATAAATGGTAGTAAAATACCTACTCCCATATCGAATCCATCTGTGACAACAAAACCGATTAAAACAACGCTAATCAGCACCCACCAGATGACGCGTACAATTTCGTAATCAATCATTGTGTATACTCCCTATGCCCTATTCTGTTACCGGTTGTGTTTTTTCATAATGATAGTTGCCTGTACCTAAAGAACTCGGTCCCAAACGTGCAAATTTAAACATTAAAAACATTTCAGCAACTAAAAATAAGGTATAAAGACCACAAATCAATATCATTGTAAATAATACTTCACCTGGAGTTAATGACGAATTTGCTACACCTGTTGGTAAAATATCTTGAATAGCCCAAGGTTGACGACCGTATTCAGCAACAAACCAACCACACTCACAAGCAAGCCATGGGAATGGTAAAAACAACATTAATAAACGATGTAACCAGCGTCTTTCTGTAATTTTATTTTTATAAGTGGTCCACAAAGCAAAACCCGTACCAAGAATCATTAATAATCCTAGACCAACCATACCACGGAATGCCCAAAATAGCGGCCAAACGGTAGGAATAGAATCTTCAGCAGCAGCTTTAATATGTTGTTCTGTTGCTTCAGGAATAGTTAAATTATCACGATCAGTAAAGCGTTTAACCAAATAACCATAACCTAAATCAGCTTTATTATCTTCAAAAGCTTTTAATACGGCAGGATCTTGATCACCTTTTTGAATTTTTTCCAAGTTTGTATAAGCCAAAACACCATTACGAATCTTGGTTTCATTGGTATTTAAGATGTCTTTCAAACCAATAACTTGAGTATCTAATGAACGTGTTGTCATAATACCCATAACATATGGAATCTCAATAGCAAATAAATTTTCTTTATTTTTTTGAGAAGGAAAAGCTATAACATTAAATGATGCTGGAGCAGGTTGAGTTTCCCACTCACCTTCAATCGCAGCGAGTTTAGTTGGTTGAACAGTGGTCATTTCGTGACCAGCTTCATCGCCCATAAACGCAACTAAAATCGACATAATAAAACCAAACATTGCAGCTACAGCAAAAGAACGTTTGGCAAAAGCAACATCACGTTTTCTAAGTAGATAGTATGAACTAATACTTAAAACAAAAATAGCACCAGTTAAATAACCTGCTGCAACAGTATGCACGAATTTATATTGCGCAACAGAATTGGTAATTAACTCAAAAAAGTTCGCCATTTCCATTCTAGCATTGATAGGATTAAATTCAGATCCAACAGGGAATTGCATCCAACCATTAGCCACTAATATCCACAATGCAGAAAGATTTGAACCGAATGCAACACACCAAGTAACCAATAAGTGCTTACCTCGACTTAATCTATCCCAACCAAAAAAGAATAGACCAACCATTGTCGATTCTAAGAAAAATGCCATTAGCCCTTCGATAGCTAGTGGTGCACCAAAAATATCTCCCACATAGTGTGAGTAATATGACCAGTTCGTGCCGAACTGAAATTCCATTGTCAAACCTGTGGCAACACCAACGGCAAAATTAATACCGAAGAGTTTTCCCCAGAATTTGGTCATATCTTTCCAAACTTGCTTACCACTTACAACGTATACTGTTTCCATAATTGCTAACAAAAACGCTAAACCAAGCGTTAATGGTACAAAGATGAAATGATACATTGCAGTGAGTGCAAATTGGAGGCGTGATAGTTCAACTATATCAAACATATTTGCTCCCTACTACATAAATGCTCACTAAATTAATATCGTTATTGACCGATATTGTACATCAATATTTTAAAATATAATTTGACGGATATCAAAAAACTACATATTAAATTGTTTTTTTACAACATCACCGATATCAGCCAAACTACTAACAACAGTTATACCTGCAGCTTGTAGTGTTCTGGTTTTTTCTTCAGCAGTGCCTTTATTACCCGAAATAATTGCGCCAGCATGCCCCATACGTTTACCTGATGGTGCAGATACCCCTGCAATATAACCAATAACAGGTTTAGAGACATGTTTTTTAATATACTCAGCGGCTTCCTCTTCCGCACTACCTCCAATTTCACCAATCATAACAATGGCTTCTGTTTTAGGGTCCTGCTCAAGTAATTTTAAAATTGAAATAAAATCACTACCTGGAATAGGATCACCGCCAATCCCGATGCAAACTGATTGACCTAACCCTATGTCGGTAGTTTGCTTAACTGCTTCATAGGTTAAAGTACCAGAACGGGAAACAATGCCTATTTTACCGGCTAAATGAATGTGCCCCGGCATAATACCTATTTTACATTCATCAGGAACAATAATTCCCGGGCAGTTAGGTCCAATCATGACAGTATCGGTTTGTTTTAGTTTTTCTTTAACTATTAACATGTCTAAGGTTGGAATACCTTCTGTAATACAGACAATCAATTTAATGCCGGCATCAATTGCTTCTAAAATTGAATCTTTACCAAATGCGGCTGGTACATAAATAACACTTGCAGTCGCCCCCGTAGTTGCTACTGCTTCCTTTACGGTATTAAAAACGGGTAAACCTAAATGCTGAGTTCCACCTTTGCCTGGTGTTACACCACCAACTAATTTAGTGCCATAGGCTAATGCTTGCTGTGAATGAAAGGTTCCTTGACTGCCAGTAAATCCTTGGCAAATAACTTTGGTATCTTTATTAACTAAAATTGACATAATTTCCGTTCTCCACTCTTTCTTATTATGCAACAGCAACTATTTTTTGTGCAGCATCAATTAAACTTTTTGCAGTAATAATATTTAACTGACTTTCAGCTAATATCTCTCGAGCAATCTCAGCATTATTACCTTCAAGGCGGACAACAACAGGAACCGCAAGACCTATTTCTTTTATTGCGTTAATAATTCCATCAGCAATTAAATCACATCGAACAATACCACCGAAGATATTGACTAAAATTGCTTTAACATTTTTATCAGATAAAATTAATTTAAATGCTTCAGATACACGTTCTTTGGTCGTGCCGCCACCAACATCTAAAAAGTTAGCCGGTTCACCGCCATATAATTTGATAATATCCATCGTAGCCATGGCAAGACCTGCGCCATTAACCATACAACCAATATTACCTTCTAAAGATACATAGCTAATTCCCTGTTTGGCGGCAATTGATTCGCGTTCATCTTCTTGTGTGGTATCTCTTAGCACATTTAAATTTGGATGTCTAAAAAGCGCATTATCATCAATAACAACTTTCGCATCCAAACAAATCAACTCTTGAGCATCGGTAATCACTAAAGGGTTCACCTCAGCTAAAGACACATCGTTTTCTAAAAAAAGCGTAGCTAAATTGACAAATAATTTAGCAAATTGATTAATTAGTTTACCGGATAAACCCAATTTAAATGCGAGTTCACGTCCTTGATACGCACAAGGTCCCGTTAAAGGATCGAGTGAAATTTTATGAATTAGATGGGGTGATTTTTCAGCGACACTTTCAATATCCACCCCACCTTCTGTAGAGGCCATAATAACTACGCGTTTAGAACTTCTATCAATTACTGCACCTAAATACAGTTCTTTATCTATATTAGACGCTTTTTCAATGAGAATTTGATTAACCGGTTGACCTTTAGATGTGGTTTGATAAGTCACTAAATGCTTACCCAGCCACTTTTCTGCAAACTGTTTGATTTCATTAAAATCGTGTGTACAAATCACGCCGCCTGCTTTACCACGACCACCAGCATGAACCTGACACTTTGCCACCCAAGCGTGAATATCTGCTTGAGACGCCAATTTAGCTAAGGTATCTTGTACTTCATCAATTGAGTTACAAACATAACCTTCTGGAACAGGTAAATTATATTGTTTAAAAAGATATTTTGATTGATACTCGTGCAGGTTCATAAATAAATTCCAAAACTTATGTTATTATTAAATTTTCAACAATTCTAATCCAAGATCAATCAATTGTGTAGCAAATAATATGGTATGATGATGGTAATTGAGAATTATTGCTGATAACAGGTGACAATGATATACTCAAAAAATATTTTTTATATTGTAAAACAGTGAAGGTACAAATATGGCAAACGTCGGTATTTTTTTTGGTAGTGATACAGGTAATACAGAGAATGTAGCTAAACAAATCCAACTTATTTTAGGAAGTGAACAAGCAGATCTTTTTGATATTGCTAAAACCACCAAAGAACATATAGAAAAATATGATTATCTTTTTTTCGGCATTCCGACTTGGTATTATGGTGAATCACAAGCAGATTGGGATGATTTTTTTCCTAATCTAGAGCAAATTGATTTTAATGGTAAAACGGTTGCTATTTTCGGTTGTGGTGATCAAGAAGATTATGCCGAATATTTTTGTGATGCAATGGGAACTATACGCGATATTATTGAACCGAAAGGTGCAAAAATTGTTGGGCATTGGTCAACTGATGGATACAACTTTGAAGCATCTAAAAGTTTAGTTGACGATAACCATTTTATTGGATTAGCAATTGATGAAGATCGCCAACCAGAATTGACAGAACAACGCATCGCTACGTGGGTAAATCAAGTCAAAAGCGAAATGAATATTTAATCTATCAAAGTGATTTATTTTATTTTCCGTACATAGTCTTATAATATAACTGATTAATTAACTAAACTGGAATGCAATATGACAAATCATGATAACGATAATAACGCTGCACTAAAAAGCGCAGGTTTGAAAGTTACTTTACCAAGATTAAAAATTTTAGAGTTATTGCGCGATCCTTCATGTCAACATATCACAGTCGAAGATCTTTATAAAAAGTTACTTGATATGGGGGAAGAAATTGGACTTGCCACAGTTTACCGTGTTTTAAATCAATTTGATGATGCGGGTATTGTTACACGTCATAATTTTGAAGGTGGACGAGCGGTTTTTGAGCTATCAACTCAAAAACACCATGATCATTTAATATGTTTAGATTGTGGCGAAGTATTTGAATTTCGTGATGAAATTATTAATACCAGACAAAAAGAAATTGCCGAACAATATGGCGTTAAGTTAACGTTCCATAGTTTGTATCTTTACGGTCATTGCCAATCAGGAAATTGTAAAGCACATCCCGAACTTCATACCAAAAAATAAGGCCTATTATTAATAGGCTTTTTTTCTTATTTAACTCTTAATAAGTATCTCATCTATCAGGTTAATAATTACATGAAACAACTTTTGAATTTTATTCCACTGATTTTCTTTTTTGTCTTTTTAACAATGTATGATATTTTTGCTGGCGTTCAAGCACTCATGATCTCAGCAACCATTGCTTTTCTTATTATTCTCGTTATTTATCGAAAAATAGATAAAGTAGAGTTGTTATCCTACCTAATGATCATGATTTTTGGTGGTTTTACATTATATACTCGTGAACCCAATATCATTAAATGGAAAGTGACAATCATTAATTTTATCTTTGCTTCTGCTTTATTAATTAGTCAATTTATTTTTAAAAAAAATCTTTTACAGAAAATGCTTGGTAAAGAGTTACAATTAAACTTAGCTGTCTGGAACAGACTAAATTTGTTATGGATAATATTTTTCATTTCGTGTGGAGTCATCAGTTTAATCACAACTTATTATGCTCCTGATGAATTTTTTTGGATTTTCAAAGTATTTATTTTACCCGGTGCCTCTTTACTATTATCATTAATATCTGGTATCTATATTTATCGAAATTTAAATAAACACGCTAGTACCGAGTAAAATGTTATAACTAAGGCTTTCATCATGAAACAAGACACAACTAATCCTAAAGGACAATTGGTATTAAGAACACTTGCGATGCCTGCTGACACAAACCCACATGGCCATATTTTTGGTGGTTGGATTATGTCACAAATGGATCTAGCTGGCGGAATTTTATCAAAAGAGATCGCCAGAAACCGTGTAGTAACAGTCAATGCAAGTAGTATCACATTTTATAAACCGGCAATGGTTGGCGATGTTGTCTGTTGTTATGCTCATTGTATTAAAACAGGTAAAACCTCAATCACGATTGGCATTGAGGTTTGGGTAAAAAAAGTACTCGACACATCAGACACCCCTCAACGTTTTTGTATTACTGACGCAGTATTTACTTATGTATCAGTTGATAAACATAACAATCCTAAGCCATTACCTGAAATTTTTCAGCATTATGATTGTAGCAAAGATCCCATTAGTCAATTAAACTTAAGCAATAGTTAACTAATATGCAATATACTTCATTTCATGCCTTAATTAGTTCATTAATCTTCTTCGTTTATTGGTTGATAATCGTTGCAGTAACTTTACGGATAGTGTTTAAGCGTAGACCAACAACTTATGTCATTGCTTGGATGTTGGTCATTTACATCTTACCTATCGTTGGGATTATTCTTTATTTTTCACTTGGTGAAGCACATTTAGGTCAACAACGCGTTAAACGTGCGCAAAAAATGCGGCCAATCATTGCTAATTTTATCAATCGAATTAGTGTATTTTCTGATATTTTTACCACCAAAGTTAGCCAAGTCAGTAAACCCATTTTCCAACTTTGTAAACACCAGACCGGACTGGATGGTATAAACGGTAACCATATCGAGCTGCTTAGTGACACCGATACCATATTTGATAAACTCATTGAAGACATTAATCAAGCCACGTCTAATATTGAAATGGTTTTTTATATTTGGAACGAAGGCGGTCGAGCAGATGATGTTGAAAGCGCACTGATTTCGGCCACCAAAAGAGGGGTAACATGTCGGTTAATGGTTGATTCAGCAGGTAGTCGCCATTTTCTTAAAACTAACGCAAGCAAAAGAATGCGAGCAGCTGGTATTATAATTGTTGAAGCGCTTAAAGTTAATTTATTGCGCTTTATGTTTAGACGGCTCGATCTGCGCCAACATCGTAAAGTGGCTATTATTGACAATTATATTTCATATACAGGTAGTATGAATATCGTCGATCCACGCTTTTTTAAACAAAATAAGCATGTTGGTGAATGGGTCGATGTTATGGTAAGAATGCGTGGACCTGTCACCACCTTAATGGGTGCAATTTATGCTAGTGATTGGGAATTAGAAACCGGTACCGATTTAGCCTTACCGCAAATTACTGACTTTGCAGAACCACCAGAAGAGAAAAAGCATATCATGCAACTTATTGCTTCTGGTCCTGGTTATATGGAAAACATGATCCATCAGGTGTTACTCACTGCTATTTATTCAGCACAAGAGCAAATTATTTTCACCACACCCTATTTAGTACCAAGCGATGATATTTTACATGCAGTTTGTACCGCTGCGCAAAGAGGGGTTGAAGTAATTATTATTGTTCCTAAAAAGAATGATTCATTAATGGTCAAATGGGCAAGCCGAGCTTTCTTTTCGGAACTGCTCGATGGTGGTGTAAAGCTATATCAGTTTAATGATAACTTATTGCACACAAAAAGTGTGTTAATTGATAACCAGTTAAGCTTAGTTGGTACTGTAAATTTAGATATGCGCAGTTTATGGTTAAATTTTGAAATTACCACCGTCATTGATGATGCTGAATTTGCCCAATCGTTATCTAGCCTTTTACAAAAATATTTAGCGCAATCAGACGAAGTCAATATCGAAACTTGGAAACAACGACCCATTTGGCAGCACGTCGTTGAACGGCTCTTTTACTTTTTTGCTCCATTACTGTAATTGGTGATATTTAATTACAGTAATTAATAGCCATTTTGTGATAAATCCGGTACAAATCGATTATCACAAATTCGAAAAACAGACGTGTCAATTGAACCATTATCATTTAATTTAATTTCGCGCCAACCTGGCGCATCTTTATCTGCTAACTGAAAATCATAGCTATTTGGTTTAAATTGAACACAAGTTGATGGCGTTGAAAACGCTAAGCAGTGATGCCATAAATGATCTTGCTCTTGATGAATATGTCCCCATCCCACCCCTTTTATTTGTTGGTGACCTTGGACAATTTGCTCCAATTGACAACTATTTTTTAAAATATGTTGATCAAGCCAATGACAACTGGAGGATATAGGGTGATGATGCAGAAAAACTAATGCATTCTTATCTGGATATTTGGCTAAAGTATGTTGTAAAAATTCAAGCTCTATATTGCTTAAAAAGCCGTAAGCTTGCCCTTCAACTTGGCTATTAAGAAGAATGATTATCCATTTATCGCCAAGTAATACCACCTTATTATCAGCTAAATCATAATGGGCAAAAACAGACTGCATATAGCTATAGTTATCATGATTGCCAGCTAACCACACACAAGGCGTTTTTAAACTTATAATTTGCTCTGCAAAACGTTGATAAGCATGTTTGGATCCATCTTGTACAAAATCGCCAGTTGCCACAATTAAATCATACTTTCTTTTGGCGCTTTTTATTTCATCTAACACTGCTAAAAAACTTGCATTTGAATTTACACCAAGTAATACACTGCTGTCATCGGCAAAAAGATGCATATCGGTAATTTGTAATATTTTGGCGTGTTGTTTATTTTGTGTTGGAAGCTGTAAAAGTGATTCCAAAATTCACCTCAATTATTCATTAATACATTACAGTTAATGACGGAAATAGCAAAATCTAGGGGTGTAGCAAGTGATATAATTTTTATTATAAATCCAAGCGTTATATTAAAGTGTAAAATAGATCACATTTTAATGGAAGAAATAATTAAATGTGATCGGCAATACTCATTACATCCACTCATTTTTTAATCGATGATGATTAAGTTGTAACCACTGTAGGGCAATAATTGAAGCTGCATTATTAATTAAACCGTCTTCGACCCATTGGTAAGCTTGTTCTCTACTCACTACATGCACTTTGATATCTTCGTTTTCTTCAGCTAATCCATGAACACCTTTTGCTGTCGTTGAATCAACCTCACCAACCAAAATATGCAATTTTTCAGTTAGACCACCAGGTGAAGCCAGATAACTTGTAATTGGCATACAACGACCAACTTTGATCCCTGCTTCTTCCATAGCTTCGCGTCTTGCAACATCTTCACAAGATTCATTTTCATGATCCATCATGCCGGCAATCAGCTCTAACATCCATGGAGTATCTTGAGTTTCAATAGCGGCGATACGAATTTGTTCAATTAAAACCACTTCGTCACGTTTAGCATCATAAGCTAATAACACAACAGCGTGCCCACGTTCTAAAATTTCTCTAGTGACAAATTCACTAACTGAACCATCGAATTTACGGTATTGAAAACGATATTCAAGTAATGAAAAAAACCCTTTATACAAAACTCGTTTGGTTAGATTGAACACATCGTTTTTGTTAAAATGGACAGGATTATTGATAATTTTCATATTGTTTCTCAATTTTAAGCTAAATTTTAATAAAAAGTGCGAATGTTACATAAACTATGCTTACTATATGCTAATTATCTGTTAAAATCACTTAAATCAACGTACTATTATATTTTAATGTTTCTTAAAGAGATAATTGATGAAAAAAACGCTAACTTTTCTAATCGGCTTAACATTAAGCCAAGCAGTTTTTGCTGAAAATTTGGTTCAGGTATATGAACAAGCCAAAGAAACGAACCCAGATCTACGAAGTTCATTAGCCGATAAAGACAAAGCTTATTCAGCAATTTCAGGCTCTCGAGCAAGTTTATTACCACAAGTTGGGTTAAGTGCTTCTTATGGTGTAACACATGGTCGTCGTGATACTAGTGGACAAAAAAGCAAAAGTGGTAATTTATATCAAGTCACTTTATCACAAAGTCTATTCAATTTTGCTAATTGGAAAAATTTAGATATCACAAAAAAACAAGCAAGTATTGCTGATATCACTTACCAATATCAAGGGCAAACATTAATTTTAAATACTTCAGTTGCTTATTTTAATGTGCTAAAAGCGCTTGATGCATTGAGCTTTATCGAAGCTCAGAAAAAAGCCATTGGTCGTCAATTAGAACAAACCCAGCAACAACATCAAGTGGGTTTAGTGGCTATTACAGATGTACAAAATGCCAAAGCTAATTATGATTTAACCGTTGCACAACAAGTTAATGCATTAAATGATTTAAATAACGCCATTGAAGATTTACGGCAAGTCAGCGGTCGTTTTTATTCCCAATTAGCAAGTATTAATACCAATACGTTCAAAACTGAAATGCCAACTCAAATCGGTGCTTTGTTAAAACAATCAGAAACATCAAATCTGAATTTATTAACAATGAAATTAAATCAAGATATCGCACGCGATCAAATCAAGTTAGCACAATCTGGTTATATGCCAACAGCAAGTGTTGATGCATCGACAAATCTTAATAAAACCGACCGATATGGTAATTACAGTTCTGCTGGCACACCTGCTGCCCGTAATGGTAAAAGTTATTCAGGCAGTAACTATGTTGGCGTGAGTGTTAGTATGCCAATCTTCTCGGGCGGTGCAACCATGTCTCAAGTTGAACAAGCGCAACACAACTTTGTCAGTTTTAGTGAAAAACTTGAAAGCACCAATCGTAGCGTGATTAATCAAGTTCGTTCTTCTTACAACAATATTTCGTCATCTATCAGTGCAATCAAAGCTTACCAACAAGCGGTTGTCTCTGCGGAAAGTTCATTAGAAGCAACCACATCGGGATATCAAGTTGGAACACGTACTATTGTTGATGTATTAAATGCCACAACTCAGCTATATAGCTCTAAGCGCAACTTATCTGATGCTAAATATACTTATTTAACGAGTTTATTACAGCTGAAGTATGCAGTTGGAACATTAACTGCTGATGACTTAGTTTACCTTAACAATATGTTAGGAAAAGAGTTAAGCACAACAGTAACAATTAAATAAATAGTAGTTTAAATGGATTTAAACTATTAACTAAAAAGGCGACTCAGTCGCCTTTTTAGTTATCGATACTTTAGCTAGTTATTATATTATCTCACTTACACTCAGGCATATTGACCAATATGCTTACAGTAAACAGCATCAAATAAGCTAAGCCATCTTATCTACTATAAATTCAATAAACATCTTTAATTTCAACAGCTGGCGTTTATCCGCTGTATAAAGTAGATGAACTTCTCTAGGTGGTGGTAAATACTCCTGTAGAATGGGTAATAATTTTTGTTGTTTAATTGCTTCACTTAGCATTGACTCAGGTAACATCGTTACTCCCAATCCTTGAATGGCGGCTTGTGCTAAGGCGAAGGTATCATTACTTTGTAACATTCCGGATATAGGAAGATTAATCACTTGACCATTAACTTTAAAAGACCAAAGATGATCTTTTCTTGTTGGATTAACATATTGATAAATCAAACATTGGTGTTTTTTTATATCATTGGGCACTGATGGTATTCCATATTTAGCCAAATAACTTGGTGCAGCAGCAAAAATAAGTTGAAAAGATTTGAGTTTACGAGCAATTAGGCTTGAATCATCTAATACCCCAATACGAAACACCGCATCAAAATCATCCTGAACCAAATCAACATAACGATCACTTAATTGAAGATCAATATTTACCTTGGGATAACGCTTCATAAAACAGCTAATAACTGGAATTAAATTGAAATGACCAAAGCTGACTGGCGCACTGATTCTTAATCGACCATTAGGCTCTTCACTAAATTGCTGGGCAAGATTTTTTGTTGCTTTAACTTCATCAAGGATAAACAAACACCGCTCATAATATTGTTTGCCAAATTCAGTTAAATGCTGTGAACGTGTTGTTCGATTAAGTAGCTTTAAACCAATGTATTTTTCTAGATAAGAAATATATTTAGTGACCATTTGAGGTGAAGTATTTAATGAAACAGATGTAGCAACAAAAGATCCTGTTTTTACTGTCACAACAAACGCTTCCATGCACTTTAATAAATCCAAATTATCAACTCCTAGTTGTTAATAAATCAATTATTATCGTATTTATTATCTATTATTTTATAAAGATAATACAACAACTTTATTTATTTAATGGAAATACAAAATGAAAAAAATATCGATTATTGGCGCTGGCTTTATTGGTCAAGCTTGTGCAAAATTATTTATAGAATCTGGGTATCAAGTTATGCTAAGTAACTCAAGAGGAAAAAACACACTTTACAGCGTGGCAAGCGCGATAGGTTGTCAAATCGGCAGTCAACAAGAAGCCATAGAATTTAGTGATATCATCGTAACTGCAATACCATTTGCTAACTATAAACAGTTACCAACAGATTTACTAAGTAACAAAATTATTATTGATACCATGAACTACTATCCTGACAGGGATGGTCATTTTGAGTTATTGGATAATCATCAAATAACAACCAGCGAACTTGTCGCTCAACACCTTAATCAATCAAAAGTAGTCAAAGCATTCAATGCTATTCTTGCAAAAGATATCGTTAAAGATGCGAAACCAAATGATAAAGTTAACAGAAGAGCGCTGCCTGTCGCTGGTAATGATATGCCGAGCAAACAGATAGTTTGTCAGTTACTTGACCAAATTGGCTATGATTATATTGATGTTGGCAATTTATCAGAAAGCTGGCGATTCGAACGAGCTAAACCAGCTTATTGCATTTCACTTAATCGTGAACAATTAAAAGAAGCTTTAGCAAAAGCGACCAAAGAAGATGAATTACCACATAATTCATGGAAATCTTAAATTAAGAAATACAATTCAATTATCTCTAATGCTTTAATATTAAAAAAATGACAATTAGCCGTTTTATTTAATTACTAGACAAATTAAATTTAATAATCGTTTTAATGGAAATAAAATATGAATATGACAGATAAAAGATACACAGCTATAACAGGTGCGAGCTCTGGTATAGGTTATGCAACAGCACTTGAATTTGCTAAACGCAACAAATCCCTTATTCTTATTGCAAGAAGGGAAGAACAATTAATTGATCTTAAAAACAAAATTGCAGAGATCAACCCAGCGGTCGATGTCATTATAAAATTATGTGATTTATCAGTAGCCAGTAATGTACATTCACTTTTTCAAGATCTTGATCAATATTTTATCGAGACTTGGATTAACAATGCAGGTTTTGGCAATTATGGAAGTGTTAAAGAGCAGGACTTAAATAAAATAGAATCAATGCTACATTTAAATATCGAAGCATTAACAATTCTATCAACGCTGTATGTGCGTAAATATCAAGATCAAGCAAATACTCAAATAATTAATCTTTCATCAAGAGGCGGATACACAATAGTACCAAATGCGGTCACATACTGTGCAACTAAATTTTATGTTAGTGCATTCACTGAAGGTTTAGCTCACGAATTAAAACAAGCTAAAGCGCCATTACAAGCTAAAGTGCTGGCGCCTGCGGCAACCAAAACAGAGTTTGGACAAAAAGCTAACAATGTCACAGAT
The DNA here is from genome assembly GCF_026536125.1 of Gilliamella sp. B3783. Taxonomy (NCBI): domain Bacteria; kingdom Pseudomonadati; phylum Pseudomonadota; class Gammaproteobacteria; order Orbales; family Orbaceae; genus Gilliamella; species Gilliamella sp. B3783. The sequence goes on along the minus strand of NZ_JAFNOU010000002.1, from coordinate 17,689 downwards.
TATGACTACAATAAAAGCTTTGCTAAATATCATTCAGCCGAACAAATGGCACAATTTTTGTTAGCGTTATACGATAGTGATAAAGTCGTTGGTGAAATTAGCACTAAAGACTTTTCATTCTCACTTAAAGATGGCCTATTCCCTTATTCAGGCAATCCAGCTGAAAATCAAAAATAGTAAGATGATGCCATATTACTATTGAATGATATTTGAATAAAAACTAACTCAAAACCATAACATTGTTATCGTTTTGAGTTTTTTTAAACCTAATTTAAATAAATGGTAGCTTAACAGCTAGTGTCTAAAAAAACCTATTGTTACATCTGAATTAAACTCATCAATGAGCCAATTTTAGCAAACCTTTCTTCTACTTTCTTCGCTGCGCCATCTAATGAATATCCATCATCAATCAATTCTTGAATAAGAATTATCTTTTTAATATTGGCTAAATCAAATTGGCGAGATTTAGATTGTGGGTCAACTGTTTTGATGATGCCTTTTTCTTCCCAATAACGTAATTTTCTCACTGGAATTTTAGTCATTTCAGAAACTTCCCCAATACCAACAATCACTGTTGATAAAAAGTCATCATACGTATTTTTTAATGAATTATCACCCATGCCGAAAACCTGTTTATAGTCAAAATAAGCACTTATTATAAGGCACAATATCTTTAAACAACAAATAATGTTGTATTTAAGATAAAAATGACTCTATAATTCAATAATTGCACTTTAACTACAATTATTGAACATTTAGAGCTTAACATGAAATATAAATTAATTATAGGTACCTTTTACATTCCTCTTATTGCACTGGCCGTTGTGAGTCAACTTTATATATTAATGCCTGTCTCAAGCAATCTATTACTTTTTGTGACTCACGCAAGTGCCGATAATATTGGATTATTAACCACCTTTTTTGGCATTTTCTACGCTATCGGACTGATTGTCTGGGGAAGTTTATCAGACAAAATCGGCAAGGATCTCACTTTAATCATTGGTCTGCTATTACTTGCCTGCGTTAGTTTTATCTTACCACTGCTAGCAAACTACTATTTACTACTGCTTGCTCGTTCAGCTCAGGGATTTTGCGCCGCCTCGTTTCCGCCTGTTGCTTTAGCGTGGATTTCGATTAACCTACCTGACAGCGCAAAATCTAAAGCGATATCAATAATTAGTTGTGCATTTTTACTTGCAGCAACAATTGGGCAATGGTTAGGGTCGTTATTGATTTCAAACTCACTGCTTTATGCAATGTGGTTTTTAGGCGGTATTTATGCGAGTGGTGCCACTATTTTTTACGTCTATCACTTAAAAAGCGAAAAAAATAATCTGGCCGTACCAAGTACAACGCTTATTACAATATTGTCTAAGTTACCAACTATACTGATCAATAAAAAATTGTTTCCAGTATATCTCTGCTCATTATTCGTTTTACTCGGTTTTGTTGCACTTTATTCCGTATTATATCGTAGCTCGCTTATCAGCCATATTCCAACTTTAAGAAGCATTGGCATTGTTGCTATGTTATTTAGTTTAACCGCAAGTTATCTATTTAAAGTGATCAAACCCGCATATGTGCTAGCAATAGCGCTTTGCGTAATGGCATTAACATTATTGATACAGGCATTTTTTATAAATGATCAAATTAACACATTAATTATCCTCTATCTCTCTCATTTCATATTCATCATTGGTCTTGCCTATGCTATTCCTTCTATGATTGTATATGTAGCAACACAATCAGAGATCAAAGATAGAGGTATTGCAACATCACTATATACTTGTATTTTGTTTATTGGTGTAAGTCTTGGAGCATTTTTACCGTCTTTAATTAACCCTTTTGTACTAATAACCGCGCTTTCTCTTTTACTTTTACTCTGCGCAATCCAACTCATCATCAATTTAACCCTCATCATAAGGAATTGATTTATGATAGAACGATTAATCAAACTGACACTAATATTAAGTTTTTGTTATTCAACATGCTATGCTCAACAATTGCACCAAACAAAGGAAAATACGATGGCCTTAATAGAGTTAACAAACATCAGTACCCAAGCTGCACCCAATTTACAACAACTATTAGATAATAATGAACTTAATTTTAAGTTAGTTTTAACTATTGAAGTAATGCACAATCAACAACCAGTGACACTATATCGTTTTGAACCGCAAGAAACCATGCAACTTCATAACCAGCATATCTCATTTTTATTGGATAATAATACCGGGAAATTAGAAGGATTTGTTAGATTATTGCCGAAATATCAATCATCTAAAGCGCAAGTTGATAAAGATAAAGCCTTATCCATTACACTTAAATTTCTAGAAACTTATGCACCCGATTTATTAAACAACTTTAACAATAATTGGATAGATACGCATGATGAACAAATCATTGTTGACGGAAAAAAAGTGACGTTGACAGGTATGAAGGTAAAATGCCGTGATTTAAATACAGGTCTTTACTTTTGGACAATTATTGCACCCGACGAAACAGTAATGGTTTTTGAAAGGGATGTTGAATGGGACTTTATTCGTGCAGGTCGCCAAACACAAAAATGGTTGCACGATAGTTGGTTAAGTAAAAATTTATAATTCAACTAACCATAGTAGTGAGGTGCAATTTCATTTAAATATCTACTTAAAAACATCTTAACAAGCTTTAATGTTTAACTTGTTAAGATGTGAATAATATAAACAGTTACGAAATTCGCATACCCGGTTTTGCTCCGCTATCTGGCGATAATAAGTAAACACCTTCGCTATCGTCTTTACCACTTGCACATAGTACCATCCCTTCTGAAATACCAAAGCGCATCTTACGTGGAGCCAAGTTGGCAATCATAATGGTTAATCTACCAACTAAAACCGCTGGATCTGGATAGAACTGTTTAATGCCCGAAAATACGTTGCGAGTTTCGTCACCAATAGCAAGTGTTAACTGCAATAACTTATCAGAGCCGTCAACAACAGTTGCATTTTTAATTAAGGCAACGCGCATATCCACTTTGGCAAAATCATCAAAATTGATCGTGTCAGCAATAGGTTCGGCGACGTTTTCTTTAGCTGGTGTCGCTAATGCAGCTTGTTGTTTTGTTTCGTCAATCATAGCAGTAATTTTATACATATCGATACGGTTAAATAGGGCTTTAAATCGGTTAATAGTGTGTCCAATTAAAGGTTGATTAATCGAATCCCACGCTAATTGGCTACCTAAAAATTCTTCGGTGCGCTGTGCTAATGACGGCACGATTGGTTTTAAATAAGTCATCAAAATACGGAATAGATGAATACCCATTGAGCAAATATCTTGTAGAGTTTGCTCCTGCCCCTCTTGTTTAGCCACTACCCATGGCGCTTTTTCATCAATATAGCGATTAGCTTCATCAGCCAGTGCCATGATTTCACGTATTGCTTTCCCTGATTCACGTTGTTCAAAGTAGTCAGCAATCACGATTGATTTTTCGACAAATAACGCATAAAGCTCGGGTTCAGCAAGATTATCAGATAATTTACCGTCAAACCGTTTACTAATAAAGCCTGCCGAACGCGAGGCAATATTCACCACTTTGTTAACTAAATCACTATTTACACGTTGAACAAAATCTTCCAAATTGAGATCAATATCATCAATATGTGGTGATAATTTCGCGGCATAATAGTAACGCAAACAGTCAGGATCTAAATGTTTTAAATAGGTACTTGCTTGGATAAAGGTACCGCGTGATTTTGACATTTTAGCGCCATCGACTGTCACATAACCATGCACAAAAATATTGGAAGGTTTACGATGTTCGCTACCGTCTAACATTGCCGGCCAAAACAAGCTATGGAAGTAAACAATATCTTTACCGATAAAATGGTAAAGTTCAGTTGTTGAGTCTTTGTTCCAAAACTCATCAAAAATCGGTTTATTATGTTTATTGCAGTAATTGAGGAAAGAGCCCATATAACCGATTGGCGCATCTAACCAAACATAAAAATATTTACCTGGTGCGTCTGGAATTTCAAAGCCAAAATAAGGCGCATCACGGCTAATGTCCCATGGTTGTAATCCTGCTTCAAACCACTCCTGCATTTTATTAGCCACTTGATCTTGTAGTGTGCCTGAACGAATCCACGCTTGTAACATATCGGAAAACGCAGGCAAGTCAAAAAAGAAGTGCTCAGAATCTTTCATAATCGGCGTTGCACCAGATACCACCGATTGCGGATTGATTAAATCAATCGGATTATAGGTTGCACCACAAACTTCACAATTATCGCCATATTGGTCTGGTGATTTACAACGAGGGCAAGTCCCTTTCACAAAACGATCAGGTAAAAACATCTGTTTTTCGGGATCGAATAATTGTGAAATAACTTTAGTTTTAATATAGCCATTAGCTTTTAGCTTTTTATAAATTTGCTCTGATATTTCACGATTTTCAGGACTATGCGTTGAGTGGTAATTATCGTAACTAATATTAAAACCAGCAAAATCTCGTTGGTGCTCGATGTTAACGTCTGCAATCATTTGCTCTGGTGTCATACCTAATTGCTGAGCTTTAAGCATGATTGGCGTACCATGCGCATCGTCAGCACAAATAAAATAGATCTCATTACCACGCATACGTTGATAACGTACCCAAACATCAGCTTGAATATGCTCAAGCATATGCCCTAAGTGAATTGAACCATTTGCGTAAGGAAGCGCACAAGTCACCAATATTTTGCGTTTTGTTGTCATGTCGATTAATTACCTTTTATTACATAATGGCGGAAATAGTACATCAATCGTGGGATTATCGCTAGATTTATGCCATAATTTAATAACATTTCTCTCAAATTCAACATGAATTCAAAGTGTAATAGGCATAATTAATCATATAAAATGGCAATACTTAATTTATCGATTAGATAACTGTTTGTCATCGTACTTGAAATACTAATAATTTAAAACAATATAAGTAGAAATCTGGTACACAAAATTTAAGGTCAAAAAACATGGAAGCAAAACAGATTCTTGAAACATTTACCCATCCTACTTTACAAAAAAATTTAGTTGCACTTGGTGCGGTTAAGCGGTGTGAATATGTTGATGAGTCACTTTCAATTCATTTAACCATGCCATTTGCTTGGGGACTTGCTTTTGAAGAGTTAAAAGCTAAGTTAACGCCTGAGTTACTTAAGTTAGATAATGTTAACCATGTGAATTGGCAGCTTGACTATAACATAGCCACTTTAAAACGTGCCAATAGCCAACATGCAGTTAAAAATATTAAAAACATTATTGCTGTTAGCTCAGGAAAAGGCGGAGTTGGTAAATCGTCAACAGCAATTAATCTTGCCCTTGCGTTACAAGCACAAGGCGCTAAAGTTGGCATTTTAGATGCTGATATCTATGGTCCTTCTATTCCAACAATGTTAGGCACAGAAAAACAACAACCATTAACCCCTGATAATAAACATATGAGCCCTATTATGGCATATGGATTAGCGAGTAACTCTATTGGTTATTTAGTTGATGCTGATGGTGCTATGGTATGGCGAGGACCAATGGCAAGTAAAGCATTGCTACAAATTTTACAAGATACACTTTGGCCCGAACTCGATTATTTAGTTATCGATATGCCGCCAGGCACTGGCGATATACAATTAACTCTTGCACAAAGTATTCCTGTGACAGCCGCGGTTATTGTTACAACGCCACAAGATATTGCTTTAATTGACGCTAAAAAAGGCATTACCATGTTCAATAAAGTCAACATTCCAACGCTGGGAATTGTTGAAAATATGAGTTATCACATCTGTGAAAATTGTGGTCATCATGAAGCTATTTTTGGAGAAGGTGGCGCTAAACATTTAGCCGAGCAATATCACACTAAATTATTGGGCCAAATCCCCCTACATAAAATGTTAAGACAAGATCTCGATTCTGGCAAACCAACTGTAATTAGTCACCCTGAAAGTGACTTTACACAACTTTATTGTCAAATAGCCAGCTTAATTGCCAGTGAACTTTATTGGCAAGGTGAAACTATTTTGCCAGATATATCATTTAAAGCAGTATAAGGGTTAATTAATTGGCTTTTTATAATTAAAAGCCAATTTCATTGCGAATTATTCATCACAACTTAATAACGCTAAGTTAAATTTTAGATCAATGTTTTTTTAAATGACTAAATTCTGTTTTAGCTTTAGCTAATTGCTGATTAAATGCAGGATTAGTATGTAATTGCGCGACAACTGCTGCTGCCATCACTTTAGCGGCATCCACATCACTCTGCCAGTGATAGCCACAAATTACCCGACTTTCACCAATCTCATAACCACGTTTTAAAATTTCATTTTGACGCTCAGGATTTATCTCAGCCAACACTAGCGAAATAGCAAACCCCATTGTGGTGTGACCTGACGGATATGAACCATTAGTGGATAAAGTTTTTTCGTCTTCAGGGCGACAAGTTGGTTCATTAAAAAAAGAGAAGGGCCTGACTCGGTTATAATGGTTTTTCGCTGAACGTGTGGCGAGATCCCCCGCATCTTCTTTCATTGTGGTAATTAGTTTATAAATCTCAGGAGTTGTTGTGATTGATATTTCGTGACCAAAAGATGGCGAAAACTGCTTAGTAACATTATCTTTACTGGAATCGGCATCTAAATAGGCTTGATGACCGCGCTCAGTATTACGCATAGATTTTCCCCAATCATATTGAGCTTTATCTCTCAAAAAATCAATACTATTATAAGATGGTGGAGGCGGTAACAATAATAGACTATCAGGTGCTTGATCTTCTTTAAGATAAAAATCTTGCGGATCGGTAGTGACATCTTTAACGCCTACCGCAAAAGTATTTGCACAAAATAAACAACCAATGATAATACTTTTGACAAAAAGTTGTTTCATATACATCTCCTTACTAAACTTGGCATTACACTATCAATATAGTCTATGAAACAAATTGCCTTGTTAGTTTCTTCAAGTAATAAAAAATTTCGATAATACGTTGTTAAAACGCTATTTAATCAGATTGACCACTTCGCAGTCAGCCAATCTTAAATTGAATTATTTTAGGAATAAACAGTCGGATTTTTATTATGTGATAAGTGTCACATATTGATTCAGGTTGTGAAAGTCTATTAAGCCAAGATCTTATCTCGAAACATAAAAAATACAGCGCCAAGCAAACATAAACCGGCCCAAATATAATCCGTTTTGAATGGTTCTTTTAAAATGTAAATTGAAAATGGAATAAACACAGACAAACTAATCACTTCTTGAATAATTTTTAACTGACCCGCTGTCGCGACTTGAAAACCAATTCGATTAGCAGGGACTTGTAATAAATATTCAAATAATGCAATACCCCAACTTATAAAAACAGCAACTATCCAAGCTTGATTATGTAAAAAACGTAAATGTCCATACCAAGCAAAAGTCATAAAAATATTACTAAAAGTAAGTAAACACACAGTGATAAGAAGTTGGCTCATAATAATCAATAAAGTAGTAGAAAGGGAAATAACATTATATACCTACACCTAATAAAGCTGCAAAATGGATAAATAACCATTGCGTTTACATCGCAATGTTTTTAGCAATTTTATTAATTGGGTAAATCATCATTATTCACCTTGTCATACTATTGATGATTTTTTAATCTAGCTTTATAGTAAAGAGAGTTTTTCTATCCTCACCTTTCCATCTTATTTCTACCACTATTAAGTTAATGTGACACTAAAAATTAGGAGACAGCTATGCAAAAACGAGTTAATGAAGTCACGATGAAAGGAACGCCTGTTACTTTGCTAGGACCAAAAATAACAATTGGTGATACTGCACCAGATTTTACTGTTGAAAATAGTAAAATGGAGCCGATAAAATTATCCGATTTTAAAGGCAAGGTTAGAATAATTAATTCAGTGCCATCAATTGATACTTCTGTATGCAGTGCGCAAGTTCACCGTTTTAATGTTGAAGCTGCAAAATTAAAAGATGTCGTAATATTCTCTGTCAGTGTCGATCTGCCATTTGCATTAAATCGATACTGCGCGGCCGAAGGAATTGATGCAGTAAAAGTGACATCAGATCACAAAGATCTGGATTTTGGTTTAAAATATGGTGTTGTTATTGAAGAAAAACGATTACTTACAAGGGCTGTGTTTGTCGTTGATAAACATGATAAAATCGCTTATGTTGAATATGTTAAAGAAACGTCGGACGAACCTAATTACGATAAAGTGTTAGCCGCAGTCACAGCGTTAACAAACTAATTTTACCCATTATGAAAGCTATGTCATCTAAAGATTATAGATGGCATAGCTAAGCAAGATTTATGCTACCTATCCGTTTAATAACTAACAATATTCAGTTATAATTATTGAAAATCAATTTATCCCTTCAATAAAGTTATATCATGAATAATGCCAATAAACGGTCTCGAATTTGGTCGTCGATACTTTGTCTGGCTTTTGCTGGATTCATTTTCAACACCACTGAATTTGTGCCCGTTGGATTACTACCAAACATTGCTGAAAGTTTTTCGATGGATGTTGCTCATGCCGGGCTTTTATTAACCATTTATGCTTGGGCGGTATCGTTATTGTCTTTGCCATTGACAGTATTGACTTCAAAAATGGAAAGACGAAAATTATTAGCAGGACTTTTTTGTTTGTTTATTTGTAGTCACATTTTAGCGGGTTTTGCTTGGAATTTTTATAGTTTAATGGTGGCGAGAATTGGTATTGCTTGTGCGCATGCCGTTTTTTGGGCTATCACTACGCCATTAGCAGTTCGATTAGCGCCAAATGGCAAACGGGCACAAGCAATGAGTTTTATTGTTGTGGGCACATCAATGGCTACCGTATTAGGTATTCCAATTGGTACAATGATAGGACAACTCGTGGGATGGCGAGCAACCTTTTTATGCATCAGTATCATTGCATTTTCAATTATGGTGTTATTACTCTACTTATTGCCTCAAGTGCCGAGCTTAAATGTCATTTCACTGAAAGACATTCCAAAAGTGTTAAAACGCCCTGTTCTTTTGAATATCTATTTATTGACGGCGATAATTATCACCGGTCATTTTACTGCTTACACGTATATCACACCATTTATGATGAAAGTGGGCGGTTTTAGTCAACATGTTATTGTCATTATATTATTAGCTGTTGGATTTTCAGGCATGATAGGTAGCATACTATTTGCTCGCTATGCTGACAAATACCCTATTGCGATTCTCGTCTTACCGATGATAGGGCTAATAATTTGTTTATTGTCTTTATATGTTTGTGCTTTAAGCCTTTATACTGCCATTATGCAAAGTATGTTATGGGGGCTTTCGATAACTATTATTGGTATGGTAATGCAAAGCAAAGTGATTGACGCTGCGCCTGATGCCGCAGATATTGCCACCTCGGTCTATTCAGGTATTTACAATATCGGAATTGGTGGCGGTGCTTTTGTCGGTAGCCAAGTTTTAGTCGTACTTTCAACCCATTACATTGGCTTTATTGGTTCAATTTTTGTTGTTCTTGCATTACTTTTATTCTTCTTATTATCCAAACGAATTTGGTTATTAGCAAAATAAGCGCTAAACAAGCGCTTATTGGCTTAACGATTCAAGTTGTTCCCAGCGTGTAAATACAGTTTCTAACTCAGCTTCTTTATCGGCCAAATCTTGTAATATTTTGCTGGTAACGTCATGAGGTTGGTTAAAAAAGTCACTATGACCTATTTGTGTTTGTAAATCACTAATAGCCACCTCGAGTTGCTCAATCTTAATTGGTAATTGGGTCAATTCACGTTGCTCATTATAACTCAGTTTGACTCTCTTTTTAGTGGTTTGATCTTTATTATCAACAACTATATTAGCTTCGTTGTTAGTTGATTTACTCGACTGATTAAGGGTTATTTGTGCTTTAACGGGATTGGCTTGTTGCTGTTGTTGTAAAGCATCACTGTAACCACCTGCATAAATACCAATATGACCATGATCTTCAAAAAACCAGCATTGTGTGACAACATTATCCACAAATTGCCTATCGTGACTAACAAGTAAAACCGTTCCTTGATAATCATTAACAAGTTCTTCTAATAATTCTAACGTCTCAATATCAAGATCATTGGTTGGTTCATCAAGTACTAATAAATTACTTGGTTTTAAAAAGAGTTTTGCTAATAACAGACGATTACGCTCACCACCGGATAATGCTCTTACTGGTGTACGTGCTCGTTTGGGTGGAAATAGAAAATCCTGTAAATAACCTAAAACATGCCTTGAGCGCCCATTTACCATCACTTCTTGCTTACCTTCAGCAAGATTATCCATTACGTTTTTTTCGGGATCGAGTTCTAATCGATACTGGTCAAAGTACGCAACTTCTAACTTGGTTCCACAATGAACATGACCGGATGTTGGGACTAAATCACCTAACATTAATTTAAGTAATGTCGTTTTACCCACTCCATTAGGTCCAATTAACGCGATCTTATCACCTCTTAAGACTTGCACGGTAAAATCGTTGATTAATTGTTTATTTTCAATTTGATAACTGACATTATCAAGTTCAAAAACAATTTTACCTGATCTTAATGCTTCTTCGATTTGCATCTTAGCACTGCCCATCACTTGACGGCGCTCCCGATGCTCTTGCCGCATTGCTTTTAAGGCGCGTACTCTACCTTCGTTACGTGTGCGACGTGCTTTAATGCCTTGACGAATCCAAACCTCTTCTTGAGCTAATTTTTTATCAAATTCGGCATTTTGTAGTTCTTCAACGCGTAATGCTTCTTCTTTGCCAATTAAATAACTATCATAATCACAACCCCATGATGCAACCTTACCGCGATCCAAATCAATAATACGCGTCGCCATTTGTCGAATAAAAGATCGGTCATGAGAAATAAAAACAATACTGCCATTAAAACTTTTTAAAAACTCTTCTAACCATTTAATCGTTTCAATATCCAAATGATTGGTAGGCTCATCAAGTAATAAAACCGTTGGTTGACAAACTAACGCTTTGGCTAAAGCGGCTTTACGTAACCATCCGCCCGACAATGATGACAATAATGCATCACCATCTAAAGAAAGTGATGAAATCACATTACGAATACGATTATCAAGTTGCCAACCATTTTGATGATCAAGTTGCTCTTGAATTTTTGCCAACTTAGTTAAATTACTTTCTGTTGGATTTTGCTCAATTTGATGAGATAAATCATAATAATCTCGTAATAATTGCGCCTGATCTTTTAATCCTTCTGCCACAAAATCAAATACATTACCTTGAATATCTCGAGGAGGATCTTGTTGAAGGCGTGAAACAATAACATTATTTTCATAAATAATTTGCCCTTCATCTAAAGGCACTTCTTTATTAAGGACTTTAAGTAACGTCGATTTACCTGCTCCATTACGTCCAACAAGACAAACTCGTTCATTTACTTCAATCGACAGATCAATATGATCAAGCAGGGGCGCATCACTAAATGAAAGATAAGCATTTGTAAGGTTAATTAATGACATATTTTTGGTTTTATTTGGATATTAAATAATAAAGCGTTATTCTATCATAAAGTTGTAATAGGCAACTAAATTCAATTTTCAAAGTTGTAGTTAAAGGCTTCACTATGGTGAGCATTCAATGCTCTTCTTTTAAAAAATAAATACTGCGATATTTTTACTATTTATCACTATCAATGATATTTCATTATGGAGGTTATGATGAGCCATATGTGGACATTTCAACGTGTGGGTGGATTAGATCAAGTCGTTTTTAAAAGTGCTGACGATATTATTGATTTACCACAATTAGATCCCAAATTATGGGTGGCATTAAGTTGCCCTACAACAGGGTTAGATTTTGACGAAAGAACGCTTGCTTTATTAGATGATGATAAAGATGGGCGGATTCGTATTCCTGACATTCTAAATGCAATTAATTGGATAAAAGACAAACTAGTATCTTTTGATAATATTTTAACAAGCCGCCCAACCTTACCTTTATCAGAGATCAACACATCGACCGAACAAGGTAAAAAATTATTAATAACCGCTCGTAGTATCTTAGCCAATCTAGGCAAAAATCAAGCAGAGTCTTTGACTCAAGATGATGTACAACAATCGTTTAAAATAAATGCAAGTAAACTCTATAATGGCGATTTAATTTTTCCTGCATCGGCTCAATTACCAACTCAAATGCAATCTTTTATTGAATTTGCCATTAAAACTGTTGGTGCAGAAAAAGATATGAGTGGGCAAGATGGTATAACGCTCGACATCGCTAAGGCTTTTGCAAGCAATATCAAGATATGGCAACAATGGCAAACAGATATTAGTAATACCCAAACACCTTTTGGTGCAAATAGTGCAGAAATATGGAAATTAATCCAATTACTTAAACCTAAAATTGATGATTATTTTTTACGTGTTGAACTGGCGCAATATGCGCCCCAAGCACAATCATCACTCAATGTTGATGAGAAGTATATTGTGCCAAATCAAAATGGACTGTTATCAAATGAAGCACTCGCTCAATTACCTCTATCTAAAATTGATAACAGCCTTACGCTTGACTTAGTCAATGGTCTTAATCCGCTTTGGAAAGATAAAATTAGCCGATTTAAAACATTAGTTGCAACTTCATTGACTAATCCAAATCAACTCAGTCAATCAGAGTGGAAAGCGATACAACATAGTTTAGAAGGTTACGCTACATTGATTAATTCTAAACCGGAAATGGTGAAATTAAATGTCACAACCAACCCAACGGAAAGTATAGAGGATATACCAAATCAACTTTTCAATGGTACGACGATAGATGATTTATTGCTTGAATTTGAAAAAATGATTGAACAAGACAGTAAAACACCAATTTCAGCATCAGATGTATTAGTGTTAGAAAAACTGGTGCTTTTTCAAAAACACCTTTATCGTTTATTAGTTAACTTTGCTTCATTTGCTGATTTCTTTTCACTTGAAAAAAGAGCCGCATTTCAATTAGGAAAACTTTATATTGACGGTCGTTGTGCCACATTGTGTGTTGCAGTAGAAAATATAGCTAAACACTCAACGATGGCCAATTACTCCGAGTTATGTCTACTTTATTGTGAATGTACCAGACTAGGCGAAAAACAGACTATTGCAGCAGCAATCACAGCGGGCCAAGGTGATCTATTAATAGAGGGGCGTAATGGTGTATTTATCGACAACGATGGCAATGACTGGGATGCCAATGTAGTTAAAATGATTACTAAACCGATTAGTATTCAACAAGCAATATGGGCACCTTATCAACGTATAGGGCGTTTAATTACGGAACAAATTAACAAATGGGCAACAAGCAAAGATGCTGATATCGAAAAATCCAGTGAAAAAGTCATCCAACAGCCAGAAACAAAATTTGATATTGGTAAAAGTGTCGGAATTTTTGCTGCGATAGGCTTAGCTGTTGGTGCCATAGGTACTGCACTAGCCACACTATTTCAAGCTATTTTTTCACTTACTTGGTGGCAATTTCCACTGGTTTTTATCGGTCTGTTTTTAATTATTTCAGGTCCTTCTGTTGTTTTAGCTTGGTTAAAATTAAGGCGTAGAACACTTGGTCCTTTACTTGAAGCTTCCGGCTGGGCAATTAACGGGCAAGTAAAAATCAATCTATTATTAGGAAGATTACTTACCAGCAAAGCAGAACTACCGGAAAACGCTAAACGAAATTTACGCGATCCATTAAAAAGAAGAAATAAAAAATTAACTATAGCGTTTTGGTTAGCCATTGTAATTGGCATAGCTATAAGTGGAGGATGGCTTTGGTATAAAGGGTATTTCAATCAATATTTAGAACCGGAAAAGTCTTCAGTTCAAAAAAATACCACAACAACTTCAGAAAAATAAAAACATGAATAAAATATATTTATGATGATTAATTTCGCCGACTTAGCGGCCGGCGAATATCATTCAAAATTAATGTTGATAAACCGGTAGTCGCTTACAAATAGTTAACACTTTTTCTTTTACTGCTTGAATTGTTTGCTCATCATCAATATTATCGAGCACATCACACATCCAATTCGCGAGTTCTCGTGATTCGGCTTCTTTAAAACCACGTCGGGTAATTGCCGGCGTACCAATACGCACACCAGAGGTAACAAATGGGCTTTGTGGATCTTTAGGAACACTATTTTTATTCACTGTAATATTTGCACTACCTAAAGCAGCATCCGCTTCTTTACCTGTGATATTTTTATCAACCAAATCAATTAAAAATAGGTGGTTTTTAGTTTCGCCAGAAACTACTTTATAACCACGTTTTAAAATAACTTCAACCATAGCCTGTGCATTTTTTACGACTTGTTGTTGGTAAATTTTATATTCTGGCTCCATCGCTTCTTTCAGTGCAACTGCTTTTGCTGCAATAACATGCATTAAAGGGCCACCTTGCGCGCCAGGAAAGACCGATGAGTTTAATTTTTTATAAAGATCTTCACTACCATTTTTAGCTAAAATTAATCCACCACGTGGACCGCCAAGCGTTTTGTGTGTCGTTGTTGTTACAACGTGCGCATAAGGCACTGGATTTGGGTAAACACCTGCGGCAACTAAACCTGCAACATGGGCCATATCAACAAAAAAGTATGCCCCTACGCTATCAGCTATTTCACGCATACGTTTCCAATCAACAATACCTGAATAAGCTGAAAAACCACCAATAATCATTTTAGGTTGCGACTCTTTAGCGATTTTAGCTAATTGCTCATAATCGATATGACCGGTAGCATCAACACCGTAGGCAACAATATTATAAAGTTTACCTGAAAAACTAACAGGTGCGCCGTGCGTCAAGTGACCGCCTTCAGATAAATTCATGCCTAAAACAGTATCGCCGGGCTGTAAAAGTGCGGTATAAACAGCAAAGTTAGCTTGTGACCCAGAATGGGGCTGTACATTGGCATAATCGGCACCAAATAATGCTTTAGCACGATCTATGGCTAATTGCTCAACAATATCAACATATTCACAACCGCCATAATATCGTTTACCGGGATAACCTTCCGCATATTTATTGGTCAGTTGAGAGCCTTGAGCCTGCATCACACGTGGGCTGGTGTAATTTTCTGATGCGATAAGTTCGAGATGATCTTCTTGTCGTTGTTCTTCACCTTTAATCGCATCCCACAAATCCTTATCATAATCGGCAATTGTCATTTCTTTACTAAACATGTTGGCTCCTTGTTGTCAATCACATTGACCTTGCGGCTAATTGTTGTATTAATATGTTCAAAAAAAATCGTGTTCGATTATCGTTACTTAATTAACCAGCAATTTCAATCTTTTTTTAATCATTATAAGTAATATTTATATGAAAAATGCTGAAAAAGAGATTTGCTATTTTGGTCTACAGTTTTAATTAATCACTTACTAAAGGAATTGATAGGTCAGTTTCGCTTAGGTATTAACTCGTTGATAAAATAATAAGTAAAAATGTGAATAAATAGTGATTGGTTGAGTGAAATCGTTAATTAACTAGCGGATTGTTTTCATGCTTAGCCGATTTGATATCGGCTATTTCATTATTGTGTGAATAACTTTCTCTCAAAAAAAGTGTGTTGAGATTTTACATTATTTTAAAAAATAAAAATGCATGTTTTTTATACTAAAAATTTTATCTCAGACGGCTTCGCCCCTGTGATAAAATTTTTTCCTTCAAACCTCAGATAAAACCCGATTCTATTGATGATGGATATTTATCCTGTCGCCAATTCATTAAAAAATAATACTCTTGCTCGCTGAGTGTTAGCTGCCTGCTGGCTGCTAACTCTCTGCTCAAAGCCGATACTTCTAGGTTTTTTTCAGCCTCTACTAGCTCTGTTTCATTTTTTTGCTTGAGATACCAACTGTTATAATCTGCTAAATCCTCTATCTCATGTGTTAACTTTATTTCATAACCATAATTTTCTCTAATTTATCAATTATATCCATACTACATTTCACCTTTATCTAATCAATAGTGATTATGAATTTTAATCAAATCAGTAATGCTCATTTTGTATTCTGCTAGTAAAAAATTCATCCATCCATAAAGTTACTTGATATATTTATTCACTAAATAATACGCACATGTGTATGCCATAACATAAGCCTTATTTCAATGAAAACACTATTGTTCATTAAACAGACATTATAAAAAAACGGTGTTATCATCCTAAATTTTATTGCTTTTTTAAACCCAAATTTTTAAAAATCCAAAACACATGCTTGACATAAATGATTGCTAAGGAGCTACACATACTGAATAGACAAAACTACTTTTACCAAAAGGGAAGATACCTCCATCGTCGAAGTAAACACGATAATAAATATCACTTTGTCCAAGATCTCTTGTCCAGTATAGAGGTGTTTCGCTATTATTAAAATCTGCATTTGGATAATTTCCCATTTTGCCCCACTCAGCTAAAAAACTTGCCCCAATGTAACGCTGATAAAGTGAGTAATCCGATGTTGGTACAGCTGGTTGACAAGTTGGATCATCTAGAAATGGACAATTGGCGTTAGTAAGATCTTTTACTGTTGGAAGCTGATAACCTATGCTATCACACCAAGTTTCTGCGTTATCGTACCTAACTTTATTTTGTCCCCTATTAACAAACCACTGCTTTAACACAAACCCATATTTTATTACTTCTTTACCTTGATTATCTTTACCCACTAATTCAAATGTTGCAGGTAAGTTCGGTTTTGGAATAATACCAGGGGTAAGTGCTTGCTTTTGAGCCTCACTTGCAACAGGTCCAGTCAGTGTCACTCGCACACTGGTACCACTACTATTTGGAATCATTGTGGCTGTGATCCCCCCATGTGTTACTACAGGCCAATTTAATGCTCCTGTCCCGCTTATATCAAGATCAAAATATAAATTGTCAGCACCCGTAGTCGGAAAGTTAATGCCATATGACTCGGGCGTGATAGATTGAACAAGAAAACCATGGTCTGGATTCCAAATATTAGGTGGACCAGCAATCTCTCCACCTAGACCCTCATCATTGAAATGACGACCATATGCAAGGCTTGGTTTAACATAACATACTTTAGGCGTACTTGGGTAAAGATAATAACTATGGCTGCCCCCCGTAAAGCTTCCTATTGAAGGGATCCCATAATTTGTTGCTAACGAACCTGCATCTGCACTGAGTGTCAATTTATAAGGCGATTTACAGGTGTCTAACTCGCTATTTGGATTTGACTTGACATAATTGGTGACATCTTCTCCTGCCGCATTTTCCCACTTTATTTGCATATTACCTGTTATCGTAAATAATTTATCACCATCCGGATCGTGCCAATAATTATTTGTCACGACCACATTGGCTAAGGTCGTTGATGGATAATTTGCAAACGGCATATTTGTCACAATATCACTAAATGTCGATGACACCTTATCTATCATAATAGGATCTGTCGCACTTGAATTGTCTTCCAATGCCGAAATCACCTTATTTTTTGGTAAGGTGATTGATAACAACGGTAGTATTGTCGATGAAGCACTCTTACCATTGTCAAAACTTAAATACGGACTACTACCATTAATCGACTTTGCTGTTTGTGAACTCAATCCATAAACGGGCATACTAAACAGCACCGGACATAACAAAAACACTAACAATAAACGTCGTTTTATAAATAATTTTAATAAGT